>CAZQAI010000137.1:3506-4886 GCA_964591305.1 uncultured Clostridium sp. | reverse complement strand
GGGCAGAGATAAAAAGGGATCTTCCGTCTCCGAGGCCTACTGCCTTGCGAATGCCTTTCTGCAAGAGACAGCGGGGCACACCCTACCGGGAACGCCCTGCCTGTTCGGAGAGCAGATCTACCTTCTTCCCGGGGATTGCGGTGTTGATGCCGCCGCCATGGACGGATTGCGCATCATGCGAGCGGGATTATGTGTTGGCATCATCAAGCAGGGACGGTTCGAACCGGCTCATGCATTGGCGCTCTTTCTCAGACCTGATCCTCCGGTTCGTGTATTTGCTCTTGACATGTCCGCCGGGCAGGCAGAAGCGTACCTACACGGTGATGTCATTCCCTGTCCCGCTGACTTGAGCGGTTGGTACGTATGTACAGTAGGTGGGTACCCTCTGGGTTGGGGCAAGGCAGGCGGGGGTATGATGAAGAATCATTACCCCAAAGGGCTCAGGAGAAGCTAAGATCGGTCCGTCCACCCCGGAACGGGAGCCGGCTGGGACTGCATCCGTTCACATGCCTGATCATAATGGTTACAGTTCAGCCACCCTCTATAGTACGCTCCCTTTTCCACTGTAGAGTGGGGCGAGGGGCCCCGCAACTGCGTTTGGGCTATTTTGGGTGCCATGAACGCCGGTTTTCCGGAAAAGTAATCACGATAAATCAATACATATATATATTGAAAGTTCTTTGGGGGTCTGGGGGCTCCTCCGTTCCTCGGCTGAACTGTAACTCATAATGGGTAGGGAGGCAAAAAAATCTGTACGCCCTCTTGTCAGCGAGGAAAAAATATGGTATACTATAGGGCAGTAAAGAAATCAGTCTGAATTGAGGTATTCATTATGATCGTTGAGTTGGAAGAAGCCCGACATGAGCTGGTCGGAATGCGGCCGGATGTAGAGGAGCTGGGGCAAGCCCTTCACATTGAAGCACTTACCGCCAGAATTGAGGAGCTGGAGCAAACCACACTGGCCCCGGATTTCTGGAGCAATCAGGCCAATTCCTCCAAGGTACTCCAAACTATCAAGCAGTCTAAAAACACAGTAGAGGAATATACACATCTCAAATCCCGGCTGGAGGACGCCATCGCTTTGTCCGAAATGGCAATCGAAGAAAATGACGAGGACAGCCTCCCGGAGGTGCAATCCGAGCTGGAGGGCCTCAAGGCAGATGCGGAACGGATGCGTATTGAAGCCTTGATGACCGGCGAATACGACGACAGCACCGCTATCATTTCCTTTCATCCCGGAGCCGGCGGCACCGAGGCTCAGGACTGGTGTCAGATGCTGTACCGCATGATCACCCGGTGGGCGGAGAACAACAAATTCAAAGTCAAGCTGGTGGACTGGCAGGATGGGGATGAGGCCGGGCTGAAGGCCGCCTCCATCAT
>CAZQAI010000137.1:0-3496 GCA_964591305.1 uncultured Clostridium sp. | reverse complement strand
GGGCCCCCACGCTTACGGCTTTCTCAAGAGTGAGAACGGCGTGCACCGTCTGGTGCGGGTGTCCCCCTTTGACGCCCAGGGGCGCAGACACACCTCCTTTGCCTCCATTGAAGTCATGCCGGAGTTTGCCGAGCTGGACGAGATCCAGCTGAGAGATGAGGATTACGATTTTGTCCCCTTCCATTCCAGCGGCGCCGGCGGTCAGAACATCAACAAGGTATCCTCTGCTGTCCGGATCACCCACAAGGCCACCGGCATTGTGGTGACCTGTCAAACAGAGCGTTCCCAGCTTCAGAACAAGGAGACCGCTCTCCGTATGCTCAAGGCCAAGCTGATGGACATCAAAATCCGGGAGCGGTTGGATACCATCGAACAGATTCAAGGAAATAAGAACAACATTGAATGGGGCTCTCAGATCCGATCCTATGTCTTCATGCCATATACCCTGGTCAAGGACACCCGCACCGGGTACGAGGAAGTCAATGTAGAGGCCGTGATGGACGGCAAGATCGACGGCTTCATCAATGCATACCTGAAATATATCACAAAGACCTGATAAATAAACACCATCCCGTAAAAAAGTCCGTGGGCCCTGCAAGCGGTTCCACGGACTTTTTTGAATCAATGCAATTTACAGGTTTTTGGACGACGCACTCCGGGATGGGTTACCATGACGGTTTTTCAGTTCGGATCCTTTGATGTATAGGTAAACCAGCCAGGAGCACTTTGTTTTCAATACGCACCTGTACGCCAATGGGGCGTGGTCAAGATACCCGTACCGGATCAGCTCCTGAAACTGTTCACTATGAAGAATCCTGTGATTGGCACGAATTTTTTCCCGTGTACCATCCGGATTTTTCTCTGACATATTGTTTTTTATGCAAATGTAAGCCACATATTTCGTTCCCCGGCAGCGCATAAACTGTATACTATGGGGATCCACGCCGCAAATGTCGAATGTGTGTATGAGTGCATCCTCCGCACACATCAACTGATCCCACAAGTTGGGAACATACCTGTCAGCAACAGTAGAAAGGCTTTCATTATTTTCCTTGACATATCGGTAAAGCGTCCGATTACACACAGAGATCTCACCGGAGGAATGCTGAATATATTGCATAACAAAAATCTGATCTTCCCCGTGTGACACGTCCGTTTTCAAATACAGCTTGTCAGACCGAATGATATCCCGCCGAAAGATCTTATTCCACATGGCTCCAAGCATCTCGCATAGGTGCAATTTATGTATTTCACTACGTACACAGACATCATACTCTTTATCTGAGAAAATACGTCTGTCTGTTTCCGTTTCCTTTCCGGCTTCGAATATCTGAAAGCCGCAAACAGCAAGATCGCATGTCCTGTCTGACATCATATGAATCATGCATTCACACCATTCCGGCCCCACAGCATCATCGCTGTCGCAGAACATAATGTACTCGCCCTGCGCCGCATCCAAACCTGCGTTTCGAGCAGATGATACACCTCCGTTTGGCATATGGATCACTTTGACTCTGCTGTCTGTCTTTGCGTATTCATCACATATCACCGGACATCTGTCCGGTGACCCATCATCGACCAGAATCAATTCAATATTTCCGTAGGTCTGACTCAAAATCGATCTCACACAATCGATTCTGTCAATATATTTTTCAGCTTTGTAGACCGGCACGATCACACTGATATCCGGTATGCTCATTATGATTATGACCTTTCTGTAAAAGTGTATGCTTTGTGTCGATTAGGTTCTGCCGGAATGGCAACTTCGGAGATTGCCAAGGCATGCAACTTTCTGTCTGAAAACGCAATTCTTCAGACTTCGTTTCCTCATCTTTCATATCCCTATTTATTATGATTTACCGTGATGGAATCAAACGGTCTCACGGCGCTTGGCTATCGCATCTGCCACAGCCCCGGTCATATCGTCCACACTCCTTTTCACGATACAGCCCTGAGAATCATTCTTTATCTGATCGTATGCCCCATCCACCTCGGTTGAAATCACATATTTATCAAAGGCCAACGCCTCCGCTATGGTCAGGCAGAATCCCTCATGTAGGGAAGTCTGGACATATATATCCGCTCCTTGGTAATATGGGTAAGGATTTTTCTCAAGGCCCACCATGGTGATATAGGCTGAAACACCAAGGTCAGCAATCCTTTTCTCGATGCCCTCTCTCTGGTTTCCATCTCCCAGGACAAACCAGTGAAAATCCGAAACTCCCTTTTCTATCAACGCCTTGACAACATCGGGTATAATAATCTGCCCCTTTTCGGCGGTCAGTCTTCCTACCGTCAGTATTTTCATCACGCCACTCTCTACGGATGTATAGGGGTCAAATGCGGATGCCTTTTCCCGGCATGCCGTTATGGGCACAAAATTCGGGATGATCTTAATTTTATCCTTGACAGAGGGCATCTTTTCTAAAAGATGTCGGGCTGCCGCAGAGGAAACGACTATAATCTCATGGTATTCCGGATATACGCGTTGTGCAGTTTTCGTGTTGAAAGTAAATTTTGACACATCAAAATGGATCCATTGGATATATCGACGGGCTTTCACTTTTTCTCTCACAAGTATTGTGACAAAATCAAAGGGTCCTGTATACGCAACGGCAGCATCATACTCATTTTCAACAGGTTTATAACACGATATAACGGCTTTATCATAAGCATACCTGTCGCCGGTCATTTTAAACAGGATATGGGTCAACGCAAGGCGGCAGGCTATGAGAAAACGCCCTTTTTTCAAAAGCCGCTTGACCACCTGCAGTGGCGGATCCAATATCCAGGATTTTGTCTCGGCATACTCCTCGAACACATGCACATGCACCCAACCGGGGACGTCCTCCAAGTAACCGCCTTTTTTTTCTAATAAATACAGGTCAACGTCAAACTTATCCGGGCCCATCACCTCAAGCATGTTCAGAAGAGCCTTTTCCGTTCCTCCGACATTCATGCTGATCACAACAAACAATACTTTTTGCTTCATAATAAAACCTGTATCACTTTTCTTCAAATACATATAAAATACTGTCTGATTCGGCCGGCGGAGCATATGTCATACCCTCCGGAAGGTCATCACGTAGCCACACATCCCGTCCCTTCAGGACAATCGTGTATGCCCGACTGTAGTTTTCACCCCAGTAAAAGCTGGCCTGCAGGGTATCCGGGTCATGGGCATACACAATGCTCCATTGGGTGATCTCATATTCGCCGTTCTCTGTCTCCCCTTCCAGCTCCCGGCAGGCCCCCTGAGACACATAGGCCAGAGCATCCCGCATATCGCCCTTCGAAAAAACACCGCTATACAGGTTATTCAGCTCAGACAGCCGTTCGTACCGCACATGCGACTGTTCGCTGCCTGTTCCCTGCTTCTCCCCCGAGGAGAGGTAGTGGTTGGTGACGATATTTGTTTCTGTGACCACCATATTCCCATCGATATACTCCACCACTGCCGAGCGTCCCCTAGCATCAGATATGGCATAATGATGGG
>CAZQAI010000136.1:270-4911 GCA_964591305.1 uncultured Clostridium sp. | reverse complement strand
ATTTTACATAATTCTAAGCATTTGTGCAAGTTTTATTTTTCAAACAAGCCCTAATACGCAGCAGGGCCTGGAGAACAGCCATCCGGGCGTTGTCAGAGCGTCTGCTGAATATACATATGAACTATGAACCCAGCTCAAGCAAGGCGGAACTGGGTAACGCGGTTTCCATGAATACAACTGGCACATATACAGATGTCATCAGCGGCGGCAACGGCAACTACCTCAAGCTGGACGGCGGTAAGCTTTCCAATACCACGACACTGGAAGAGGCCACAATGTGGACAGTAACACGTAGCGGAAACAGAAACAACACCATTGAGGCCGACGGTCAATATCTCCTTTGGCGCACATGTATATAGTAAGACCGACCTGACCCAGATTCCCCGTTTGCACGGCGTGTACAAGCTGGGCCTGTATGAACAGCAAAAGGCGGAGATTGATCCGGAGGATGACCAGGTTCTGATTCTCCATTATCAAGGCCGGACCAACCCCGACATTGTGGTGGATTTTGGTCTGCCTGTCACGGTGGCAGCGGCGGATGCATCTGTTCCTTGAGCTTGTCCGTCAAACCATCAAACAGCTTGTTGACCGTGTCGCTTCCTTCTTCTCCGGGCTGTTCCGGCCATCATCTTCTTTATAAGAAAGAGAGGGCCATACACATGAAGAAAACATATGAAACGCCTGTTTTGATGATTGAGACAGTTCAGCTTGACGCCGATATGGCGCAGATACAGGCCGATCTGAACGATTTTCTGGACAAACTCCGTGAATGCAAGCTGCTGGACGAATGAGCCGGGAGGCAATTATGAATTTTACTGAAGCGAACGGGGGTTGTACTTTGAACAGCGAACAGACGACGGACATCGGCATCATTGGGGCTATGCGGATCGAGGTAGAGACCATCTGGGCGGCCATGGAGGACAAAAAGCAGCAAACGGTCAGTGGCATTTCCTTTGTCAGCGGTTTGTTAGGCGGGCGGCGGGTAGTGGCCGCCGGGTGCGGCATTGGCAAGGTATTTGCGGCCATCTGTGCCCAGACCATGATCCTGCGTTACCGCCCCCGTGTGCTGATCAACACCGGCGTGGCGGGGACGCTGACCGACCGTTTGTCCATTGGTCAGGTAGCCTTGGCCGACCGGGTGGTACAGCATGACATGGACACCTCCCCCTTGGGTGATCCGGTGGGGCTTGTATCCGGCATCAACCAGGTGTATCTGCCTACTGACCCGGAGGTTACCGCTTGCCTGGCAGCCTGCGTAGGGGGACTGGGAGTGCCTTTTGCCCGGGGAACGATTGCCTCGGGAGATCAATTCATCGCCGATCCGGCCAGAAAGGCACGCATCACCTCCGCTTTTGAGCATGTCATTGCCTGCGAAATGGAGGGGGCCGCCATCGGGCAGGTGTGCTATGTCAACCGTGTGCCTTGCGCCATCCTGCGGGCGATTTCGGACGGCGGAAACGAGACAGCATGTACCGATTACCCCACTTTCCTACGTGCCGCCGCCGGTACCGCCGCTTCGGCACTGATCCGGTTCGCTCAGGTATGGCGGGGGTAAGGAAACGGGAGAACGGGGGAAAAACGCCAGAACCTTTCTTGAAAGAAAGGTTCTGGACTCCAAAGAACTTTATAACAAATACACATGGTATAGCCCCAGGCGTGCCTCCGTGGGGGGATCGCACCGTTCTGCCTTGAAAAACAGGGTCACGCAGGGGGATCGAAAAGGGGCGTCAGCCCCTTTTCAATTTTTTTCAGTGTGGCCGGGGGGTTGGGGCGGCCGTGAGCGCCCCAAGTCTGGGCCTTATCGAGGGCACCCTCGTGAGGAAATGCCGGGGAACAAAAGAACGCCCTACCCTTTCCCGAAAGAAAGGGTAGGAATTTCAAGGAGATTTACGGAAGAAAGATCACTTCTTTGTTACGAAGCAAGCCTTTTCAATGACCACCGGGGAGACAGGCGAGGATTTTTCTCCACCGGCATTGTAGGTCACCTCCACACCTGCAATGGAATCTACGGTATCAAGCCCGGCCACCACATAGCCGAAGGAGGCGTACTGACCGTCCAGACTCTTGGAGTCGGCATGGCAGATGAAGAACTGGCAGGAGCCGCTGTCATTGCTGTCACTTCTTCTTGCCATGGAGATCACGCCCCGGATGTGCGACAAATTGTTTGTCACGCCATTGGCGGAGAACTCACCCTTAATGGAATCGGTGCCGCCGGTGCCGTCGCCTTTGGGGTCGCCGCCCTGGATCATGAAGCCGCTGTATACCCGGTGGAAGGTCAACCCGTCATAAAAGCCTTGCTCAACCAGAGACTGGAAATTGGCCACTGTCAGAGGAGCCACATCGGCCCGGAGGCGGATGATAATGTCCCCGTGATCCTTGACGGTCAGCTTGACATACTCCGTTGTCTTGTCTGTTTCTTCAAAGTCGGACAGGCTCATGCTGTCGATCTCGGAGGCCACTGTGCTCATGTCCGGATTGCCGTTGCCGGAGTCGGCATCGGTTTGGGCTGTGGTTTCGACGGGATCCTTGGATCTCTGCCCTGTGACGATGACAACCGCCACAATGGCAGCCAGAATCAGAACGGCCGCCACAGCGCAGATGATCGCTGTTTTTTTGTTGTTCTGCGATTCGGCAGCCCTTTCCTCGGCCTGCATGTTGGCATTGTAGCCCTTGTTGCTGTACTTTTTGTTTGCCATGTTGAAACTCCCTTTTCATACGCAATCATGTGTGCCGGACAGGCGCTCTGCCCGTGACCGGCGTCTTACTACCTATTGTACCACCTGATGTGACCTTTGTCAAGAAATTTCCGCCTGATGTAAAATAAAATATACTTTCGGCAGCATACTATATATTCAGGCTGATAAAAAATTGTAAAAAGTCAATGATTCTGAATACACTGTGGGGCAGGGGCTCCACATGGGCGGCGAACGGGTAGGGAAACTGTAAATTTACCGCCCTCAGCCTCAAAATATGCTTTTTAAAGTCCTTGAAGAGGTCTGGGGAAACTTCCTTCAGGAAGTTTCATAAATAAAGGGGGCGGAATGGATATGGAGACAGGGAAACAGAAGAGAGAAAAGGAGAGAGAACAGGAACATGAAACGCAGGGCACCGGAGGACTGGCGCACATCGACTGGCCGTGTCTGGCTTCTGTTGTCGTCTGCATCGGAGCCGCGTTGGTGCTGGGATGGTTTCTGATGAAGCATGCCTTGGGCATAGCCCTGCCGTTTGCGATTGCCTGGTTGCTTTCCCTTTTGATACGTCCTTTGATTCGACGGATGTGTGCCGGGGGACGGATACCGCGTGCGCCGGTGGCGGCGGTGCTGGTGCTCCTGTTTACCGGCCTGGCGGGGTGGCTGAGTTTTCTGGGGGTGCGGCGTGCGGTCTCCGAGGTAGAAAACCTGATCATCCGGCTGGGCGGCACCTCTCCGGGGGAGGAGGGCATGGGGGCTGTGTCCGGCACAGTGGGGGAGGTTATGGATTGGATCACCTCATTGTCGGAGCATTTGCCTATTCTCCGGCACTTTGAGGAAAAGCCGGGCTTTGCTACGTTCTGTGCCTGGCTGGACGAATCGGTGCGTTCGGCAGCGTCCCGGCTGGTCAGCGATCTGAGCGGATGGCTGTCCTCGGGGGCAGTGAACCTTGTGCGGGGACTGCCCTCCATGCTGGTTTTTTTGGTGGTGCTGTTCCTGTCCTGCTACTATTTCAGCGCCGATGACGGACGACTGTGGGCGGGATGCAGCAGTCTGCTTCCGGCCCGTCTGCGGCAAAAGCTCCCCGAGCTGCAGACATCCATGTCCCGATTCTGCAAGGGCTATCTACGTGCTTACCTGATCCTGGGCCTGATCACCTTCGGGGAGATGTTCCTGGGGTTGTGGCTGTTAGGCGTGCCGTATGCCTTCCTTTTAGCGCTTGTCATTGCGGTGGTGGATTTTCTGCCTGTGTTTGGTACCGGGACGGTGCTCATTCCCTGGGCTGTGGTGGCTCTTATCATGCACGACATGCGGCGAGGGCTGGGACTCCTCATCCTGTACGGTATCAGTGTCATTGTCCGGCAGATCGCAGAGCCCCGGCTCATTGGCAGAAGCCTTGGTCTGCATCCGATGCTCTCCCTGACCGTCATGTATGCAGGACTCTGCCTGTTTGGCCTGCCGGGTATGCTGATTTCCCCTCTTGTGGCCGTGCTGATCAAGGCGGCGGCGGATCATGCCAAGGGCGAGAGTGCACAAAAGTGAGCACCGTTCCGTTCTGCTGTCCTTCATCGGACAACAAAAACCCCGCCCGGGGCGGGATTTTTGATCAAGCTTCCATGCTGTGGCCTCCTGGGTGCTTCGCGTAGACAGAGCACCGGCAGCTATGCCAAGCCGTGACATCAGGCATCTGCATCCGGTGCGTACACCGTGTGTGTACGGCGGACGTTTATGCCAAGCGTTACGCCTGCATTGCGTTGAGGGCCTTGGTGAACTCGCTCTTTTTGTGAGCGGCGCAGTTCTTGTGGATGATGCCCTTGGAAGCGGCCACATCGATTTTCTTACAGGCGGCCTTGTACAGCTCAGTAGCGGCGGCCATATCGTTGGCGGCCACGGCAGCCTGGTACTTTTTAATGTCGGTCTTCATCTGGGAACGGAACATCTTGTTCTGAAG
>CAZQAI010000136.1:0-260 GCA_964591305.1 uncultured Clostridium sp. | reverse complement strand
TCTCCGTGACCTTCACACGCTTCTTGGCAGACTTGATATTCGGCATGCTTTTCTCCTCCTCATAGAATCATTTCTATGCTTCTCCCTCACCGCATTCCGAATCATGAATGTACGGTGGGACTCACATATACCTATATATCATACCACATTTTCGCACAGATTGCAAGGGGGTTTTCAACATTTCTGAAAAAAGATTCTGCGCCGGCGTTACAGTTCAGCCACCCTCTATAGTACGCTCCCTTTTCCACTGTAGAGTGGGG
>CAZQAI010000135.1:0-4915 GCA_964591305.1 uncultured Clostridium sp. | reverse complement strand
CGTGGCATTATTTCGAAAGGAGTATATCCATAACATGAGTATCAAAAGAATTTTCCTGTTGTTCCTCATGCTGCTGGCCCTGAGCCTGTGTCTGGTCTGCATGTCCTGCAAATCTGACGAAACACCAAACCCGGGAACGGAGGCTGTGTCCGGATCGGATACGGACGGAACACCGGAGCCTGGCAGCGACACTGAGCCGGAGAGCATCCCCTCGGAGTCGGACACGGACGAACCTGACGTATCTGAGACTGAAACCGAAACCGAAACCGAAACCGAAACCGAAACCGAAACGGAGGCGGAACCTATCGGTATACGCCTGAATGATGAATCCATGCTCCGTTACTTTTCTGATATGAATCAGGTAACGGTCACAGCCGCCCAGGATCCCGACGAGGGGCTGGTCATGAAGATCAGCACCAAGGAAGGCAGCGCCTATAATGATCCCTTTACCGCCTTCAATTATAATTCAGCTGTCCGCGGCCTGAAGCTGGGCAACAAAAATATTGTGAACTTGGATAAGTATCCTTACATGATCCTGAAGGTGCGGTGCGAGGGATGCACCTCTGCCACTTTTGAGCTGTACTGGACCTCTTCCACCGTACCCGGATTCAGCGGGGAAGCCCATACCACAGTGACCTACGACAACACGGACGAGGGGTGGCAGTATATTATTTTCAATCTGTCCGCCAATCAGAAATGGACAGGTGTGCTGTACAACCTCAGGTTTGACTACCAGATATCGGCTGCCGGCCCCGGGGAGTCCATGTATATCGCCTCTGTCCTGTTTGCTTCCTCCCAGGACGAGTTGAAGGGCATGCTGAAGGACGTAGCGAACCCCTTTGAAGTGGAGACAGATCCCGCCGCAGAGTCTCGGATCGATGAATTGCTCAGTCTGCCTGATCCTGCCGGGGAGAATGATCATACCAAACTGACCGCCGAGCATGAGGATGCCGGTATTGATTTGTGGTTCAATCATTCCTACACCAAGACCGCCGCGGAGGATACTACCTCCACAGGGTGGTACTCTTACACCATGCGCTTGGCGAAGAACGAGATCGAGGACTGCCACCTGCTGCTGTCTGCCGCCGACGGACGTACAGGGCTGACTGTGTCTGTGTCTGATTTCACCAACAAAGACGGAGTGACACTGACCACCGATCTGATGTATGCCTACTACTTTGAAGATGTGGACGGTCTGACCATTCCCGATCCCACGCCGTGGGTCAAGGAGGGCATGACTTTTGATCTGACGGCCGGTCAGAGCCGGATGTTCATCATCAAGATACACACCGCCGCCGATTCACCAGCCGGTCTGTATGAGGCCACTGTGACGGTGACCGACGCTGCCGGGCAGGAGGTCAAAAAGGCCCGTGTATATGCCTATGTATGGAACTTCGTTCTGCCTGAGGCAACCTCCTGTAAGACTCAGATGGATCTGAGCTGGTATAATATCTATGTGGCTCATAAGTGCTACGAGGGAGACGACAGTCTGCTGTACAAGAACTACTACGATTATCTGCTGGAGAATCGCATCTGTGCCTACACACTGCCTTATGATACCAACGGCCTATATCAGGACGGCCGAATTAACCAGTACCTGGATAACCCACGGGTGGTAGCTTTCAATGCCATTGCATGGAAGCAGGATCCCACAGTAGAGCGGGTGCAGGCCGCCTATGCCTACCTGTCCACTAAACCCGAATGGCTGCAGAAGGCGTATTTCTACTGTGTGGATGAGCCGAGCAATCCGGATGCGCTCGACCGCATCAACAGTATCGCCGATTTGCTCAAAGAGTATTTTCCCGGCTACCGGATGCTGGCTCCAGAGCATGTGAACTATGCGCTCAATGCGGACTCCACCGAAGATTATTTCAGCGCAGTACGCAGCAGCATCAATGTCTGGTGCTTTAAGCCCTACTTCTTCACCACCTATGCGGAGTACAGATACTCCCAGATTGCATACGACAAGGCGCTGACTTATTGGATGACGCCTCAACTGGAAAAGAACTTGGGAACCTTTGCTGACAGAATGGCTGCTGAGCAGGCAGAAGGCGATGAGTTGTGGTGGTATGTGACGCGGAACCCGGAATCTCCTGAAATTACGCTGCTGATGGAGACTCCGGCTGTGTGCTACCGCATCCTGTTCTGGCAGCAGAAGCTGTACAATGTGGATGGATTCCTGTACTACTGTGTCAATGACTGGTATGATATCAGTGAAAATCAAGGCTTGAACAGCAAGCATGAGGTGTCTGATTTCCCGTATGATGTGTATGGAAACGGCGTTCTGCTCTACTGCGGTGTGCCCTTTGAAGAGTACGGCCCGGTGGGAAGTCTGCGTCTGGAGTGTGTACGGGACGGCATCGAGGATTTCGAATACCTGACCATGCTGACAGAGCAGTATGACAAGGAGACGGTTGACCTGATCATCCGTCGTCTGACCACTTCTCTTTCAGAGTATAACACCGATGAGCAGAACTTCACTGCTCTGCGTATCGCTGTCGGCAACCTGCTGGAGAAGGCTGTCAACGAGTAAGACCGACTGCTTATTATGATCGCCATACGGAAGGCCATCATGCGTTTCAGAATCATGACGGCACACATACATGAAAAGGAGCAGGCCGATAACCATGGCAGTACAATTGCCGCTATATGAATGGTTCACCGCTGAATTTGACAAAGCCACCGGCCTTGGAAACTGCTGGTCAGGCTCCTGCGGTACAGATGCCCTGCGGGGCGGCATGGATCGTCCGCTTTTTGAGTACAGCGTACTCATCCGGCGCGATCAAGACAAGAACAAGACCATAACCGCTTCCTGGTGGATTCGTCCTGCCTGGCCGCAAACACTGTCCCCGGATGCCGTGGAGTCTTGTACCTTTGAGGGAACCCGGGAGGGGTTGAACCAAGCTGCCGCCTGGCTCTCCAAGGCACAGGAGGACAGCGGTCTGACATGAATAGGGGAGGGGACTTCTCTGCGAAGGCCCCTCCCTGAATTTTCGGCTCCTATTTGTTTTGAAGCAAAGTTTCTCTTGCAATTCTATTCCCAATATGGTATCATATCAATATACACAGTAGCACATTACCGCCGACCCCATCAAAGAGTAAGGAGATTAACCATGGATATCAATCAGATATTGAATAAATGCGACCATACTCTCCTGTCCCAGACAGCGACATGGGAGGACATCCGGGCTGTATGCGATGACGGCATGACCTATCACACTGCTTCGGTATGCATTCCTCCGGCTTATGTGGCCAGAGCAAAGGCGTATGTGGGTGACCGGCTGAGGATCTGCACGGTTGTCGGATTCCCCAACGGGTACAACACGACGGCTGTCAAGCGGTTTGAGACCGAGCAGGCCCTGCAGGATGGGGCCGATGAGATCGACATGGTGATCAATCTGGGCGAACTGCGGGCCGGGCACGACGAATATGTTCTGCATGAAATCAGGGACCTGAAAGCCGTCTGCGGGGACAGAGTGCTCAAGGTCATCATCGAGACCTGCCTGCTGACGGAGGAGGAAAAGATCAGGGTGTGCGGCCTTGTGACCGAGAGCGGGGCAGATTTCATCAAGACTTCCACAGGCTTCTCCACAGCCGGAGCCACCCGGGAGGATGTGGCGTTGATGAAGGCCCATGTCGGCCCCGGCGTCCGGGTCAAGGCTGCCGGCGGGATCGCCACCCTGTCCGATGCAGAGGATTTTCTGACCTTGGGGGCTGACCGTCTGGGTACCAGCCGAGTGGTTAAGATTGTAAAAAGCAAGTAAGAAAAAGGAGGCCGTCATATGTCAACACCCCACATCAACGCCGCAAGAGGGGATTTTGCCGAAACGGTTCTCATGCCCGGCGATCCGCTGCGTTCTGAATTCATTGCGAAACATTTTTTTGATAACCCGATGCTTGTCAATGACGTCCGGGGCGTGCATGGCTACACCGGCCTGTACCGGGGGCAGCGTGTATCGGTCATGGCTTCCGGCATGGGCCAGCCCGCTATCGGTATTTACTCCTATGAGCTGTTCCAATTTTATGGAGTGGAGCAGATCATCCGGGTGGGCTCCTGTGGCTCCTTCCATCCCGATCTTCATACGCGGGATCTGATCCTTGCCATGGGTGCCTGTACCAATGGGAACTACGCCATGCAGTACCGACTGCCCGGAACCTTCTGCCCCATCGCGGACTTTGACCTGCTGCGCCGGGCGGCGGATGCCTGTCAAGCTATAGATGTGCATTACATGGTAGGCAACATTTTCTCCTCGGATACTTTTTACGACGATGCGAATTCCGGTATGGAATGGGCCAAAATGGGTGTGCTGGGGGTGGAGATGGAATCCGCCGCCTTGTACTGCAACGCCGCCCGGGCGGGGAAGAAAGCTCTGTGCATTTGCACGGTCAGCGACTCCTTTGTCCACCCCGAGGAAAATACCACCGCCGAGGAGAGACAGACCTCCTTCACACAGATGATGGAAGTCGCCCTGTCCCTGGCGTGAGCGTACTGCGAGGGGACTGAGTATGAGCAAGCGCGTTTTTCTGATTGTGATGGACAGCATGGGCATCGGCGCCATGCCTGACGCATACAAGTGGGGGGATGAGGGGTCGGATACCCTGGGGGCCATTCGCCACCATCCGGCCTTTGACTGCCCGCATCTGGCTTCCATGGGCCTGTTCCATATTCAAGGTGTTGGCGGTGGGACAGGATGCCCCACAGGAGCTTATGCCCGTATGACAGAGGCCTCTGCAGCGAAGGATACGACGGTGGGTCATTGGGAAATGGCCGGACTCATCTCCCGGGAGCCTTTGCCCACCTTTCCTGATGGTTTTCCTGCTCCCGTGATAGATGAATTCTCCCGCCGTACCGGCCGGGGGGTGTTGTGCAACAAACCGTACTCCGGCACCGATGTCATTCGTGATTTCGGGCAGG
>CAZQAI010000134.1:0-4943 GCA_964591305.1 uncultured Clostridium sp. | reverse complement strand
GTCCGGTTACCTCCTGTGCCGGGCCACCCGGGTGGGGGAGGACACCACCCTGTCCCAGATCATCCGTATGGTCAGCGATGCCGCGGCGACCAAGGCTCCCATCGCCCGGATTGCCGACCGGGTGTCAGGCATTTTCGTACCCACGGTCATGGGCATTGCGCTGGTAACAGCGATTGTGTGGATGATCCTGCGGCAGGATGTGGGCTTTGCATTGGCGAGAGCCATTTCGGTACTGGTCATCAGCTGCCCCTGTGCGTTGGGACTGGCCACCCCGGTGGCCATTATGGTTGGCAACGGCGTAGGAGCCCGGAACGGTATTCTGTTCAAAACGGCGGCTTCCCTGGAAGAGGCTGGGCGTGTACGGCTGGTGGCGTTGGATAAGACCGGTACCATCACCGAGGGAGCTCCCCGCATGACAGACATCCGTCCCGCCGAGGGCGTGTCTGAAACCGAGCTTCTGACATTGGCCTGTGCCTTGGAACAGAAGAGTGAGCACCCCCTGGCCCGGGCCATTATGGAAGCTGCCACCGCGCAGGATCTGACTCCCCGGGAAGTGGAGGATTTCAAAGCTTTGCCCGGTCACGGTCTGACCGCTGTACGAAACGGCGTACGTTTGTACGGCGGCAACATGGCCTTTATTGAACAGCAAACAGGCGCCTCCCTGCCCGAATCCATCCAGCAGACCGCTGACACCTTAGCGGAGGAGGGCAAGACCCCGTTGTTCTTTGCCGAGGAAACCAGGGTGTTGGGCATCGTGGCTGTGGCCGATGTCATCAAGGCTGACAGCCCGGCGGCCATCCGGGAACTGCACAGCATGGGTCTTTCTGTCATCATGCTGACCGGAGACAACCAACGCACCGCCAACGCTGTCGGCCGGATGGCAGGGGTAGACGAGGTCATCGCCGGTGTTCTCCCTGAAGGAAAGGAACAGGTCATCCGAGAGCTGTCAACCCGTGGAAAAGTCGTCATGGTCGGTGACGGCATCAACGATGCCCCTGCCCTCACACGGGCCGACCTTGGAATGGCCATAGGAGCCGGCACCGATGTGGCGTTGGATGCGGCTGATGTGGTGCTGATGAAGAGCCGTCTGTCGGATGTTCCCGCCGCCATCCGTCTGGGGCGGGCCACCTTGCGTAACATTCACGAGAACCTGTTCTGGGCTTTCATTTACAACGTCATCGGCATTCCTCTGGCGGCAGGCGTCCTGATCCCTGTGGGTCTGACTCTGAATCCCATGTTCGGGGCGGCGGCCATGTCGCTGTCCAGCTTCTGTGTAGTGTCCAATGCCCTGCGGCTGAATCTGGTGAAGCTACGGGGACGGAGATCTTGTGCTGTGCCGGATGCCGCACCGGTTGCAGCGTCGGCTGCTGTTCAGGTCAAAACACCGCCTATAGCGCAGGCCGCGGCACCGGCTGCAGTATCGGCATCCGCACCGTCATCCGTCCCTGTCTTTCCGGATAAGCTGTTGCACATCGAGGGGATGATGTGTGCACATTGCGAAGCCACCGTGCAAACTGCCCTGTGCCGGGTTCCAGGCGTGACCGGCGCCCGTGTCAGCCACACCGACGGTACCGCCCGTGTCACCCTGAATGCTCCCGTGGCGGATGATGCCCTGCGGCAAGCGGTAGAGGCGGAGGACTACAAAGTCACAAAAATCGAAGCCACTAAATGACAAAGCATACCGGAGCAGCACATGAACCGTGTGCCACTCCGGTATGCTTTATTCTGTTGACCATACCTCTGTCATACATGGGAGGGCTGAGACCGTTCCGGCCCGCCCAGGATACTGTCCTGCAGGTCACTCCACCTTATCCAGAATCATAGGCCGCTCGCAAGGCTTGGTCTCACCCAATGTCAAGGATGCCAGCACACGTTCCTCGGCGGCCGGGATCATGGCCTCCCTGTCAGCGTACAGTATGCACAGCGGGTCTCCCGCCTTTACATAGCTTCCCCGTTTGGCGCACAGCATAAGACCTGCTGTATGGTCGATGGCATCCTCCTTCCGGCTGCGTCCGGCTCCCAGAAGCAGGCTGGCCATGCCGTATCCTTCGGCGTTGATGGCCTGCACATACCCCGATGCGACCGCCCGTACGGTATGGGACACCCTAGCCGTGGGAAAACGATCCGGATGGCGGATCCAATCGGGATCCCCGCCCTGCGCTTCGACCATGGCGGCCAGCGTCTCCAGGGCACGGCCCGAGCAGATTGCCTCCTGAACCTGAGACCGGCAGTCCTTCACGCTTCCCCTATCCGCCAGGTACAGCATCTGTGTAGCCAACTCTACGCACAGGCTGGTCAGATCATCCGGCCCTAAACCTTGCAAGGTTTCGATGGCCTCCACCACCTCCAGGGAGTTGCCCACCGCATACCCGAGGGGCTGATCCATGTCGGTTACAAGGGCCATGATCCGCTTCCCCGCCCCCTTGCCGATGTCTACCATCAAGCGAGCCAGGGCACGGCTCTCTTCCAGGTTCTTCATGAAGGAGCCGCTTCCTGTCTTGACATCCAGCAGTATGCAGTCGTCGTCAGCGGCCAACTTCTTGCCCATGATGCTGGATGCAATGAGCGGCTGACTATCCACGGTAGCTGTCACGTCCCGCAGAGCGTACAACAGCTTGTCCGCCGGTGCCAGTTCGGTGCTCTGACCCACGATCGCTAGGCCCACCCGGTTGACGATTTGCTGAAACTCGTCCAGCGGCAGATCGGTGCGGAATCCTGAAATGGATTCCAGCTTATCCACCGTCCCACCGGTGTGGCCCAGCCCCCGGCCACTCATTTTAGCCACCTTGACACCCAGAGATGCTACAACAGGCGCTACCACCAGGCTGGTCTTATCTCCCACCCCACCGGTGGAATGCTTGTCCACTCTCAGACCCTTCACCTCAGGAAACCGCAATGTGTCTCCGGAATCCCGGATGGCCAGAGTCATGGCGGTGGTCTCAGCCACGCTCATACCCCTAAAATAAATGGCCATACAAAAGGCTGCTGCCTGGTAATCGGGAATTTCCCCAGCCACATATCCCTCCATAAAGGTTCTGATCTCGGCTTCGGTCAGTTCGTACCCATCCCTTTTCTTTTTGATGAGATCGTACATTCGTACAGACATGATGACCATTCCTTTCTATGATCACGCGCTGTCTGAAAAGTGATACGCTTTTCAGACTTCATTCTCTCCTAATAGATGGTCGTTTGAAAAAACCAGGCCCATCTCAACTGTGTCCGGTCACAAATTCTTTCCAGTAAAACATGGGCCAGCACAGTTCCTTCCTGTCTCCGTTTCCTGTGGTCCACAGGCATCTTTGGCCCTGCAAGCTCCACGTATCGGTTTCGGTATCCTTCACGAGGGTCGCCATCACAGCCGTGCGGACATGGTCACCGTCGGCAGACTCATAGGCACTCTCATATACCAGCATGACATCAGCTTGGCCTCCTGCATAGGAATAAACCTTGCAGTCTATCAAACCGGCTCCCACAGAGTAGCCTGGCAGCATGGTTTCGGAGAACTCCCAGCCGTACCTGGATGTTAAAAAATCCACCCGTAGGTATGGAACCAACGCCAAGAGCAGCACGATCAGTCCGAAAGCTATTGCCAGGCAGACCTTTTTATGATTTTGAAACAGTTTCACCATCCCTTTTCTCCTTACATGTTCAGGTCGTCACGTACCATATTCATCATATTCATTCTGCGTCGTCCGGCTGAGCGGATGCAGCCATCGCATGCCGCGTAAAGGCCAGTGGCAACAACTCCCCCAAAGTATAGAGGTGCATATCGCATTCTCCTCCCAGCACAACAGGCATGTCCGGGGTGCAGAATTCAGCCAGCATCTGACGGCAGACACCACAGGGTGCGCAGAATCTGCCCGGTTCCCCTTGCGGAGCCCCTGTCACTGCCAGGGCAGCAAAGGATCGTTCGCCCTCACTGACTGCCTTGAACAAGGCCGTCCGCTCCGCGCAATTGGTGGGGCTGAAGGAAGCGCTCTCAATATTGCACCCGGTATACACCCGCCCGGACGCTCCCAATAGGGCCGCACCCACTGCAAAGTGAGAGTAAGGTGAGTAGGACATGCGCCGGGCCGCAGCGGCTTGTTGCATCAGGTCCCCGGCCGAGAGGCCTCCGAATGTCGGATCAGACATGGCTCTTTTCCTTCCTTAATCTACTGTATTCCACACTGCCTTATGCCCCTTTTATCATCAGGGGCACAAGGCTCTGTCCCGCCGTACCCTGTGTGGTAAGACCCAGGTAATCCAGCACCGTGGCTGATATATCCGCAAAGGTAGGCCGAGTGCCCAGGTCGGTACCCGGTCTTACACTTCTTCCCCATATGAGAAGGGGTGTATACTCCCGGGAATGGTCCGTGGAGGGGGTGGAGGGGTCACAGCCATGGTCGGCGGTCACAAGCAGCAAATCCTCCGGACGGAGAAGAGACAAGAGAGTACCCAGCTGTCTGTCAAAGGCGGTCATGGCGGCGGCATAGCCCGCTACATCGTTGCGGTGACCGTAGGTCATGTCAAAATCCACCAGGTTGACAAAGCACAGTCCATGGAAATCGCGTCCGGCCAGGGCCAAGGCCCGTTCCATGCCGTCATCATTGTTGACTGTGCGGAAGCTCTCGGTGAACCCTCTGCCTGTAAAAATGTCATATATTTTCCCTACAGACAGGCAATCAAGGCCGGCTGATGCGATGATGTCAGCCATGGTCTTCCCCGTGGGAGGCAAAGAAAAATCGTGACGGCGGGGTGTGCGCGTATAGGGCCAGACTCCGGTAAAGGGACGGGCAATGACACGCCCCACACCGTAAGGTCCCGTCAGCATGTCCCGGGCCATCTCGCAGTACCGGTACAGCTCATCCACCGGCACCACGTCCTCATGAGCGGCTACCTGGAACACACTGTCGGCCGAGGTGTACACGATCAGGTGGCCGGTCCGGACATGCTCCTGCCCG
>CAZQAI010000133.1:0-4943 GCA_964591305.1 uncultured Clostridium sp. | reverse complement strand
TCTGGCGCCCAACCGGCAGGAGCTGTGGAATGGGAACATTTTTAAAAGGACTGACGCAAGGCATTTCGGCGTCCGAGGGGTGTGCCGCCCGTTGCTCGCTTATAAAATGCTGTACGATCTGGCCGTGGACGACAGGCAGGAGGACTGGGAGCTGTTCGCTGACGCAGACCCTACGCTGATCGACGCCATAGCGGATGCACTTCAGGATGCCGGGGAGGATGCGATGCCCCGCACCTTGATCCGTGCCTACAACAATATTTCCTCTGACGAGGATGTGGAGTGGGTGCGCGATTTCATAAAGGGGAACACCCGATATCTGAGACGCCGCATCCAGGAGTATGTCAAGCGGAAAGATCAATATTTTTATTGAGATGATTCTCAGAATTTATTAAGGTGATTCCCGGGATTTTAGTAAGGTGATTCTAATCCATGGGAGAAAACAGCATATTCACAGCCATGACCCCCTGCGTCCAACGCAGAAGGGGTCATTTTCTGCCCACGCTGCGGCAGACCGGGCTCCGAATGGACGGAAATTCCACACAGGCCGGATGATGGTCCGAGAAAAATTTTGGAGGCTTTTCCTTGGCTGTAGTCAATATGTCGTAAAAAACTTGTTGTTTTTTCGGAGATTTTTCGGATTCCCTATGGATTTTTTGTGCCTTTTATGTTATAATAGAGACAGTGTGGACAGAGCGGTGCCTCTTTGACCCCTGGGTTCGGACTTTTTGTTCCGGACGATGCTGCAGGGAGGCGCTTTGATCTGTGTGCTCACTTTCAATTACGTTTCGGGAGGTTTTTCATGAAAAAGAAACTGACGACCGTCGTGTTCCGCGGGACACCCGAGCAGGAAGAGCGGTTGATTGCAGCCATTGACAAGTATAAGGATGTCAAGGGCTCCATGATGCCGATTCTGCAGGAGGCCCAGGCTATTTACGGCTATTTGCCTATCGAGGTGCAAAAAATAATCGCAGAGCATACCGGCGTGTCCCTGGAGGAGATTTATGGGATCGCTTCCTTCTATGCGCAGTTTAAGCTGAACCCCGACGGCGAGGTGTCTGTGGCCGTTTGTCTCGGTACCGCCTGCTATGTGAAAGGCTCCGGTCAGATCATCGAAGAGGTTTCCAAGCAGCTGGATGTTCCGGTGGGCAGTACATCGCCGGATGGCAGATATTCGCTGGAAGCTACTCGGTGCATCGGTGCCTGCGGTCTGGCTCCCGTCATGACGGTCAATGGCGAAGTGTATGGCCGTCTGACCGTGGACGAGGTAGCCGGCATTCTGCAAAAGTATCGCTAAGCGGTACATGATGGCGGAATCGGGTGCGGATCCATGAAAATAAGCGAAGTAGCCAGACTATTGGACGCCAATGTGCAGTGCTGCGGTGAGTTAGCTGAAAATGATGTCCGCTCGGCCTGCGGCAGCGACCTGATGAGCGATGTGTTGGCGTTTGTCAAGGATCAGGCAGTCCTTCTGACAGGACTTGTCAATCCGCAGGTCATCCGGACGGCTGAGATGATGGATATGAGATGCGTTGTGTTCGTCCGTAACAAACGCCCCAGTGAGGAGATGCTGACTTTGGCCTGCGAATGCGGCATTGTGGTGTTGACCTCTCCCATGCGCATGTATGAGGCGTGCGGCGTTCTGTACGCCAATGGCCTTGGCGGTCCGGAGAACAGACATGAGTGATCGGCTGGAGCCGCTGGAATACATTTTTGATGTGGACGGGGATAATTTCACCTCAGCCGGGGAAGCCTCGGTGACGGTGAAAAAGAATCTGCGTATATTGGGCTTTCCGCCGGATGTTATCCGCCGGGTGGCGATCGCCATGTATGAGGGAGAGATCAATATGGTCATCCATGCAGGCGGCGGCAGAGCGGTCGTCAGAGTGTACCCTGATAAGATAGAAATGATTCTGGCAGATCATGGCCCCGGCATCCCGGACATCGACCTGGCCATGCGGGAGGGCTTTTCGACTGCGCCGGAGGATATCCGGAATCTGGGCTTTGGCGCAGGTATGGGACTGCCCAACATGAAGAAGAACACTGATGAAATGGTCATTGAGTCTGCGCTCGGCAAAGGCACAACCATCACCATGATCGTGAAGATGTGAAGCTTTGTGGGCGTCTGACAGAAAGGAGTGCCTGAACACATGACGGAATATAAGCACTCTGTGACGCTGAGAATGGAGAAATGCTGCGGCTGCACTCACTGTCTCAAACACTGCCCGACCGAAGCCATCCGGATCCGGAACGGGCATGCGGTCATTGACCCTTCCAGATGCATTGACTGCGGTGAATGTATCCGTGTCTGCCCCCATCAAGCCAAACGGGCGGTGTACGACAAACTGTCGTCACTGCCTCGAGATAAATATAAAATTGCCTTGCCGCCTCCCTCTCTGATGGGACAGTTTGACAATCTTGAGGACATGGACAATGTGCTCAAGGGCCTCCTGGATTGCGGCTTTGACGATGTATATGAGGTGGCCTGCGCGGCCGAGATCGTGTCAGACTATACCAGACGGTACATGAAGCGGCAAGGCCTGCAAAAGCCGGTGATCTCCTCAGCTTGTCCCGTGATCCAACGCCTGATTTCCCTTCGTTATCCCTGCTTGGCCGACAGTCTGCTGCCCATTCTGCCTCCTATGGAGGTGGCGGCTCACGAAGCACGGCGCGCTGCCTTGAAAAAACAGCCCGAGCTTCGCCCGGAGGACATGGTCGTCGTGTTTATTTCTCCTTGTCCGGCAAAGGTCAGTTACATCAAGAACCGGGGTGAGGAAGACCCGTCCGGCGTGGATTATGTGGTCTCCATGGCGGATGTCTACATGGAGCTGCTCGGCAGGATGAAGAAGGAATATGTACCTGTTCCCATGTCGAGAACAGGCATCATCGGCTTGAATTGGGCCAGTACCGGCGGAGAGGCCACCGGTGTCTTCTCTGACAGGTACCTGGCGGCTGACGGGATTGTCAATGTCCTGCGAGTGCTGGAGGAGTTGGACAGCGGCAGCATATCGGGACTGGATTTCGTGGAGCTCAATGCCTGCCCCGGCGGGTGTGTGGGAGGCGTGATGACTGTCATCAATCCCTTCATCGCCAAGGCCAGGCTGAGATCCCTGCGGCGTTACCTGCCGGTATCCCAGAATTGGGCCTCAGATGGGGAGGACGTTCCCAATGAGGTGCTGTCAAGAGGGGTGGCTGATTATCGCCCTGTTACATTCGGCACCGACCGGAGTCAGTCTATTCAGATGATGAGTGAGGTAGAGAGACTGTGTGCGGCTCTGCCGGGTATTGACTGCGGCTCCTGTGGCGCACCTACCTGCCGGGCTTTTGCCTTGGATGTGGTGCGGGGTGATGCCAAAGAGGAGGAATGCACCGTTTGCCTGTCCAACAGGCAGAAGGCTGCGGGTGACGGACAGACGCCTCAGGCGGATGCCGACCACAAGGATACTCCGTGAGACCATCCCTCCCATGTACACACCGCCGCTACACATGGCCATGTGTGGCGGGGAAAGGAGCAATGTGACGCATCATGAACACAACAGAACTTGCCGAACGACTGCATCTGGAGGTGTTGGCTCTGCCGGAGCCTTCACGCGAGGTAACAGGCGCCTACGCCGGAGACCTTCTCAGCTGGGTCATGAGCCGGGCCGCCGAAGGGTGCATCTGGGCTACCATTATGACCAACGACAATGTGATCGCCGTGGCTACCCTGGTGGAATGTGCCGCTGTCGTCATCTGCGAGGGGAGCGAGGTGCCGCAAGACATGGCGTCCTTAGCCGCCTCCAAATCGGTCAACCTGCTGCGTACTGCTTTGCCTGTGTATGAATTCTGCGCGGCTCTTTCCGGCATACTTGCATGAATCGGTACTATTACGACCTGCACATCCATTCCTGCCTGTCTCCCTGCGGGGATCACGATATGACGCCCAATAACATCGCCGGTATGGCGGCACTCAAGGGACTGCATATCGTGGCCCTGACCGATCACAACAGTGTCGACAATTGTCGGGCGTTTTATGCGGCGGCCAAACGACAGGGACTGATCCCTGTGGCAGGGATAGAAGTGACAACGGCGGAGGAAGTGCACATTGTGTGCCTGTTCCCCACACTGGAGGTAGCTGAGGAATTCGGAGATGTTTTCAGAAACTACAGAATTCTTTATAAAAACAACAAGACGCTGTTCGGAGAGCAGCTGATTCTGGATGAGAACGATGAGAGGATCGGGGAGGAAGAATACCTCCTGCTCAATGCCACATCACTCTCCATAGATGACACCTATACATTGGCGATGTCCTACGGAGCGGCTGTTTTCCCGGCCCACATCGACCGGGAGGAAAATGGCATCATCAACACCTTGGGATGTGTGCCGGAGCATCCGGCTTTCCGGTGCGTGGAAGTCCACGATCGGAGCAACCAGGCTGTGTACAGGGAAAAGTATGCTTTGGAGGGCAAGCTTTTCCTGGCCAATTCAGATGCCCATTACCTGTGGGACATCAATGAGGCTGAAAATGATATCATGTTGGAGGATGAGCCGTACTCATCCGACAGGGTCAGAGCGGCCCTGCTGGCCAGGCTCAGGGGGCAGGACTGAAACGGACGCCGGTCTGACGGCGGCCGAGGAAGAGGGAAGGACGCAGACATGAAGGAGTTGTCGCTGAACATACTGGACATCGCCCGGAATTCTGTCAAGGCAGGAGCCACACAGGTGGATATCTGCCTGGCAGAGGATCAGGAGACACTGACATTCACCATCACCGATAACGGGTGTGGCATGCGAGCTGACTTTCTGGCCCGTGTGACCGATCCCTTTACCACCACCCGAACCACACGCAAGGTAGGGCTTGGCGTCCCGTTTTTCAAGTACGCGGCAGAAAGCACCGGCGGCAGCTTTGCTATCGAATCCACACCGGGCCATGGCACCACCGTGACGGCCGTTTTCGTGCTGTCACA
>CAZQAI010000132.1:0-5012 GCA_964591305.1 uncultured Clostridium sp. | reverse complement strand
GTTCTTGAAGAGTCCAGAGAAACTTCTTTCAAGAAGTTTCTCTGGCGTTCTTTCGGTTCCTTCGTTCCTTTCGTTCCTTCGCGATTGAAACGGAAAAGGGGCTGACGCCCCTTTTTGATTCCCAGCCCGAACGGGAGGTTGTTCTCTTTAAGGAAAAGATTTTGCCCGGAAAAGTTCTTGAAGAGTCCAGAGAAACTTCTTTCAAGAAGTTTCTTTGGCGTTCTTTCGTTGAAATGATTTTGTCAGGGAAGTTCTTGAAGAGTGTTTTCCTGTTTCAAGGCTGACCGATTCCTTTTTTTCTGACAAGCTCAGTGGCTTTACCGCTTTTGAGAATGCTGTCCGGAGGAATGACACCCCGGACGGATGAAAGGGGATAGATCTGAGAGTGTGCCCCGATGACAGTGCCGGGATTGAGGACGCTGTTGCATCCCACCTCCACAAAATCACCCAGGATGGCGCCCATCTTTTTCAAGCCCGTCTCGTAGGCCGTCTCACCCGCCCGGTCACGGATGACCACAGGTGTCTTGTCACTCTTGACATTAGAGGTCACAGCACCGGCCCCCATATGGGACTTATAACCCAGCACAGAGTCACCCACGTAATTATAGTGCGGCACCTGCACCCCATCAAACAAAATGCAATTTTTCAATTCCACCGAATTGCCTACCACGCAGCTGTCACCCACCAGTGCGGACCTGCGGATAAAGGCGCCATGGCGTACCTCGGTTGCTTCGCCAATGATGGTCGGCCCGCCTATGTAAGCAGTAGGCGCCACCCGGGCGCTTTTGGCAATCCATACCCCTTCGGCCGGGCAGTCGTACAGGGCCGGATCCAGGGACGCGCCTATCTCCAGAATCAACTCCCTGATTCCGGGCAGCACCTGCCAAGGATAGACATAGTCTGTAATCCAGCTCCATGCCCGGGTATGTCCCGGAGCAAACAGAGCCCGGGATGATATGTCTGTCGCAGTCATATTCGCTCACCTCGTTTCACATGATGGTTGGAGACAATCACTCATTCACAAGCTAGCCCCTGGGCCCGGATGGTTTCCAGCATGTCATCCGCCATGGATTCACATAGCGAACGGGAGGCCGCCTCTACCATGACCCGGATGACAGGCTCGGTGCCGCTCTTGCGAAGCAGGATGCGTCCGTCCTCGCCCAACTTCTCGCCGATCCGCTTGAACCTGGCCCGCACCGCCTCGTTGGCCAACACGGCCTCCTTGTCGGGTACCCGGACATTTTTGGTCACCTGCGGGTACATGACCACCGGGGCGGCCAGCTGGGACAGCGGCTGTTTGCTGGCCATGATCTGTTCCATGATCATGATGGCGGTCAGGATGCCATCGCCTGTGGTGGCATACTTACGCAGGATGACATGGCCCGACTGTTCCCCGCCGATGCCGTGTCCGTTCTGCACCATATTCTCATAAATAAAACGGTCTCCCACGGTGGTCTGGACGTACTCAATGCCTTCCCTATCCAGCGCCTTATACAGCCCCATGTTGGACATGATGGTGGTCACCACCGTATTGTTGGGCAGGGCATCATGATCCTTCATTGCCTTGCCCAGAATGTACAGAATATGATCTCCGTTGACCTCACACCCGTTCTCATCCACGGCAATGCAGCGGTCCGCGTCTCCGTCAAACGCAAAGCCTACATCCAGCCGCTCGTCCTGTACAAACTTTTTCAGTCCCTCCAGATGGGTGGAACCGGCGTGCAGATTGATGTTCAGACCGTCGGGGTTGGCGTTGATGACATATGTTTTGGCTCCCAGAGCCTCAAAAACCGCCTTGGCGATCATCCAGGCCGAACCGTTGGCGCAGTCCAGCCCCACCCGGCAGCGCTTATAGGAATGGGCGGCCAGGGAAATGAGGTATCCCACATACCGGTTCCGTCCGGCGGCATAATCCACAATCTGGCCGATGTCGGCCCCCACAGCCACCGGCAGATCGTCCCCCGGCAGACCCAGTGCCTGTGCGCCGCCGTCCAGGTAACGCTCAATGACGGCAATGGTGGCATCGTCGATCTTCTCACCGTTGCGGTTGACCAGCTTGATGCCGTTGTCGGTATAAGGATTATGGGAAGCGGAAATCATCACCCCACAGTCAAACTCGTCCCGGGCGGTGACAAAGCAGACGCTGGGCGTGGTGGTGACATGCAACATGTAGGCATCGGCGCCTGAAGCGGTCAGGCCCGCCACGATGGCATACTCAAACATGTAGCTGGAACGCCGGGTGTCCTTGCCGATAACGATACGGGTCTTATGCCCCGGCTCACTACAACCGGACAAGGGACTGGCATAGTACCAGCCCAAAAACCGCCCGATGCGGTAGGCGTGGTAGGAATTGAGGGTAACATTGGCCTCTCCCCGGAAGCCGTCGGTTCCAAAATATTTTCCCATGACAATCAGTTCCTTTCTCTGTATGGCAATCGGCCTTCGATCCTGACACAAAGGCCCGTGCAAAGCCTCCGATCCGCAGGGGGATGCACAGACGCGCAAGCCCTTTCCTGTATCATTATAGCATACCGCCGCCGCTTTTTTGTGAATATTTTGAAAATAATTCGGTTGCAGCGAAAATATCTTGTCATAGCGGCGGGTATGAAGGCGGCTATTTGCCATAATACAGTGCACCCCGTCGCATGGCGAACCGTGCGGCGGGGGCGAGTGCGGTTTACTGATCGTTTCTATGGGCGTCTTGGAAATCACACTGCAGACTGAACACATGCTGTGGAAACCAGCTGTCCTCATCCGGGACAAGCGGCGGCAGCACGGGGGAAGCGCTGGCGGCATTTGTTGCCCTTCAATATGACATCAAGGCCCTCGGCATCCACATGACGGCCCGTCAGGCACACGCCCATAAAAAACACTTTATCGCCCACCACAGCGGAGCCGCCGCCAAAGGCGGCAATACCGGAAAACACCACGCCTGATTCGCTGCATATGTCTGATTCATCTGCTTTGATCACAAAGCTGTTGTCACTCTTGCATTCAGCGGACATACCGGCGGTAATCCATGCCTCCACATTCAATGTAGGGACGATATCTGTTTCTGTTTCCCCGGCTGTATAGGCGAGTCCACCGCTACGTTCTGTTCGCTCATGTCATCGTCATGGCTGATGTCCTCGGCCGCGCCTACGATGGACTAGGCCGGGACAGAGCCAAGTACCATCAAAACAGACAGCAGGAAAACCATACTTTTCCGAAAAAGCAACCCTTTTCCGCAGCGGAAATGCGTGATCATAAGAAAACCTCCTTTTTTCTGCCGGACTTCCGCAATGACAGAAGGAAGACGCCGGCCTGCTTTATACCCATTGTGTTGGATTCATTATGAGTTGAAAAATCCACCGTTTCTGATGAACGACTGGTAGCACAATCCCCCTCCCTCACACTCTCCTATATCGGTAAACACCTGGCCTGAATCATCCAGTACGCAGCCGGACTAAACTTCCTGTCCGGAAAAGCCATAGGCATTTGCCGATATGCAGATCCCTCTTTGATTCAGATACGTTGTCAAAGCGTAAGCCGCGAATGATGCGGCGTTGTCTCATACAGGCGAAAGGTTCCTTATCCATCCACGACCTCTGCCGCCTCCTTTCTTCCATCTGAATATACTCAATTTATAGAGCATATCCTATTATACTCTATTTGTTGAGTATTGCCAAGAGATTGATTATGCTAAAATAAAAAATGAGCGATTTTTCGCTCTGAAAGGATTTCGTATATGATCAGCTATCAGCCCTTTTACAACACGTTATACAAGAAAAATCTGACCGAATACTACCTGATATTCAAGCAAGGCATATCCGCCAACACGCTGTACCGCATGAAGCACGGTCAGGCCATCAGCACCAAGACCCTGGACACCCTCTGCTACATTCTGGACTGCCGTGTGGAGGATGTTCTGCTTTTTGTACGTGACCCGGAGTGAGCTTCCTCACTCCGGTAAGACCACACCCTCCCGGTAGGCATCCAACAGGGCCCGCAGATCGTTGATGCGTTCCAGTACCTCGGCCCCCTCGTCGGTGTCCCGCACCAGCATCCGCTGGGGCATCATTTCAAAGACCACATCGGTCGTGGCCAGAATGTCCCTGTTCTCCCGTATGGCCGCCTCCCTGCCCTCAAAGGGACTGTGGGAAACAAGACGAAGGCCCCGGGATGAATAAATCAAGGTGTACCCGGCGATGCCGGTCTTGTCATGGTAAGCCCGGCAGAAGCCGCCGTCGATGCGTATGTACCGCCCGTCTGCCTTGACCGGGTGCTCTCCCCTGGCCGCCCGCACCGGTACATGGCCGTTGATGATGTGGGAGGTGTGTTCGTCAAGGCCGAATTCCCGCAGAATGGCCGCCGCTGTGTCATAGTTCTCCACCAGCTCATAATAGGGGTTCTTGACCTCCTCCCATGTCGATTTGTCAGACACGAAGTAGCGTTCGAAGGTGGTCATTTTCTCCCGTCCAAACAGGGGGGACTGCCGCCCGCACCACAGGTAGTACATAAAGTCCAACGCATCCTGCCCACCGTCATAGAAAGCGGAACGGGCTGTCTTGTCGCAGAAGTCCATGTAGGCCCGTCCAGACAGCTGCTGACCGTCACAGGTCCGAACCGTGTCAAAGCGGCCATCCCGCTTCATGGGAATACAGCCGTGGAAGAGCAGGTTGCCGTTGCACACCCTGTACAGGCTGCCGTTGGTATACAGAAACTCCACATGCCGCCGCAAGGCGGTACTGCGCCGGAAGGCTTGGGTCAGGGATGTCACGAGACTGCTCTCCCCGTCGCTGAGTGCATAAGGGTCTTTGGGATCAATGGTGGGAAAATGGCCGTCGTTGAGCGGATATGTCACCCCGTCGATGGTCACGGTCTGTCTGTCATACTCTATCCGATCCAATAGCAGCCTGTTGTCCATGCCGTACTCCGGGTGACGGCGGATGAGCTGTCCCTCCAGCTTGAACATGATGATGGCGATGGCCTTGTGGGCCTTGGACAGTGTGTCCATGCGGTTCTTGACATAG
>CAZQAI010000131.1:0-5043 GCA_964591305.1 uncultured Clostridium sp. | reverse complement strand
GGGACCGCAGGGGCCGGAACCGTGCTCCCAGAAGTTGTCGGCCTTGCCCAGGCGGACAATCCGCTCGGCGGGCACGCCTACCTTCTTGTTCCACAGCTCGAAGGCCTCGTCGTCATTCTCGTAAATAGAGGGCCAAAGCTTTTCAGCCGGAATCTCCAGTGTTTCGGTCAGGAATTCCCATGCCCACAGAATGGCCTCCTCCTTGAAGTAGTCGCCAAAGGAGAAGTTACCCAGCATCTCAAAGAAGGTGCCATGACGGGCGGTGTGTCCCACCCGATCCAAATCAGGGGTGCGGATACATTTCTGACAGGTGGTCACCCGATGGCAAGGGGGTTCCTCCTCGCCGGTAAAATACTTTTTCATCGGCGCCATGCCGGAGTTGATAAGCAGGAGCGAGGGGTCATTATGGGGAACCAAAGAGAAGGAGGGGAGGCGAAGATGTCCCTTCGATTCAAAAAAGGTGAGATACTTTTCCCGAAGATCATTCAGACTTGTCCATTTCATGATTCATGTGCCTTTCTGATATCTGCTGTTGCTGTTTTCTTTACGGTTGACAGGCTGCCTCTGCCGTTACGGCTCATACAGTGCCGCTCCGATCACCGTTCCGAAATTTGAATTTTTTGGAATAATGAACCGGGCGCCAAAGTTTTGCGCCAGTCCCTCAAACACGCGGCGGATGGGTGCGATGGTGGTGAGATTGCCGGTCAGCACGATATTCTCGATGCCGTGTCCTCTTGCCGCAAACACCGCCATCATGCATATAGTCTCGGCCACCATATTGGCAATGCCCAGGGCGATGTCGTGGCTGTCAGCCAGGTCACTGAGATTGCCGAAATTGGAGGCGGTCAGGTTGGCGCTCATTTCCGGGAACTGCCCGCTTTGGGTAATATCCCGGATGGTCAGGTCAATTTTGGAAAGGTCGCCACCCTCGCAGAGCTGTTCAATGTGGGTAATGGTATCCACGCCAAGCATCTTTTTGGTCAACCCCAACAGCGTGCCGCCTCCAACACCGGTGCCGCCCAGATAGTCAGTTACGGTCTTCCCGCCGGGTAGCCGTTTAGCATGAACCAACGCTGTGCCGGTTCCCATGCTGACGATGATGGCATCGTCAAGACCGGACAGGTAAAGACCACCCAACCCGACGCCGGAAAATTCCGGTACACTCCGGCAATCCAAGCCATATATAGGACCGGACAGATAGGAAGAGCCGACCCCGGTCATCATGATCCGGCGCACGTCGGACAAGGTCAGCCCGTTCTCGGAGGTGAAACGCCCCAGAGCACCGTATATAGAGGTAATGGGGTCTGTCGCTCGGACAAACAGGGGTTCAATGAGTGTCGCCGCTCCATCCGGCTCGGTGCGGAAGCCGACAATCTTGGTGGTACTGCCGCCCACATCAATGCCGATGACAACACGGCCGCTACCGGCCGTGTGGCCGCTGTCGGCCGCATATCCGGTTTCCGTCACCCCATTGTCTGCGGTATGTCTGATATCCATCACGTCTTTCCTTTCCGTTGGACACACGACGAAACAGGTGTGTCCATATTGTAATAGATCAGATTATTGTATCACAAAGAGATGGAAAAGTCAATCGTTTTTTATATGATTCATGAAAAGTAAATGTTCCAGTGAATTCACTGGAAATGCTTTGGCCCCGGCGCAGTCTGGATACCCCTTGCCTTTCTCTGTAAACTGTGGTATAATAGGACGCAGTAAGAACAAATTACAATCCACAAGTTACCGACTGCGTCCCGAAGAATTTTTGCATTGCAAAAATTCTTCCCTAAGCTTACGATATAATAGGCGCAGCAAGAATAAAACATTCACTATATAACAGATATGAAATGATGAGGTGATACCATGGCCTTTGACGCCGGAATGCTGGCCTGCACAGTACACGAAATACGCACATGCGCACTGGGAGGCCGTATAGAGAGAGTGATGCAGCCGGAACGGGACGAGATCATTCTGCAAATCCGTTCGTTTGCGGGAGGCAGACGGCTGCTGATCAATGCGGGAGCCAATCCCAGGATCGGGTTTACTGAGCTGACAAAGGAAAACCCCGCTCAGGCTCCCATGTTCTGCATGCTGTTGCGTAAGTTTCTGACCGGAGCACGCCTGTCGGACATTGTGCAGATGGGCTTTGAGCGTGTGGTGACCCTGACCTTTGACACCCGGGACGAGATGGGCTTTGCCTGCACCCGGTACCTGGTTGCCGAGGTGATGGGCAAATACTCCAACCTGATCTTTGCCGAGGACGCCCACCCAGAGGCTCCGGACGGGCGGTTGCGCATCATCACCGCCCTCAAAACAGTGGACTTCACCACCAGTTCCCAACGGCAGGTGCTGCCTGGCATGATATACGAGCTGCCTCCCGCCCAGCAGGGTAAGGTCAACCCTCTGGAGGCCACCCCTGACTCCCTGGCGGCCTTGTATGCGGCTGAGCCGCCGGAGCGTCCGCTGGATACATTCATCCTGTCCCACTACTGCGGCCTCTCGGCAGCTGTGGCCCGGGAGATGGTCTACCTGGCCACCCGACACACCGACACACCGGCAGGCTATGCCGACGCCGGGACGCTGTGGCAGGGCTTTGACGCCGTCATGCGCCGTATCCGGGAGGGGGAGTATGCCCCCACCCTTGTGCTGGACGGCGGCAACCCGGTGGAATACGCCTTCTGTCCCTTGAGCCAGTACGCCGCTTGCTGCGAGCTCCGGGCCTTTGAGGGAGCGGGGTGTCTGCTGGATGCCTGGTTTGAAGCCCGGGACAGAGACAGCCGTCTGCATCAGCGGGCTTCGGATATTCTGCGCTTGCTGACCCATGCCGAAATGCGAATCAAGAAAAAGCTGGAGCTCCAGCAGGCAGAACTGGATGATTGCGCCAAGGCGGACACCTATAAAAAGTACGGCGATCTGATCACGGCCAGCCTACACAGTCTGACCCGTGGTATGAAGCAGGCCGAACTGACCGACTACGAATCCTGGAACGAGGAAACCGGACGCTACGGAACTGTGGTTATGGCCCTGGACGAGCGGCTGACACCCTCGGCCAATGCGCAAAAATATTATAAAAAGTACGCCAAAGCCCGCAACGCCAAGGGAGAGCTGAGCCGTCAGATCCAGCTGGGACAGGCGGAGCTGACATACATCTACTCCATCTTTGACGCTCTGACCCGTGCGGAGACCACCGCCGACCTTGGCGAGATCCGGGATGAGCTGTACCGCTCAGGCTACGCCTCCCGGATGAAGGGCTACACCGCACCCAAAAAACAAACCGCCCCCGCTTATGCCAGATTCCGCACCTCAGGCGGCTTCACCGTACTGTGCGGCAAGAATAATCTGCAAAATGAGTTCATCACCCACAAGCTGGCCGGCAAAAACGACTACTGGTTCCACGCAAAGGGGGTGCCGGGATCGCACGTGGTGCTGGTCACCGAGGGTCGGGAACCAGGTGACAGGGACTTCACCGAGGCCGCCTGCATCGCCGCACAATATTCCAAGGCCGCCGGCGGAGACCGGGTGCCTGTGGACTACCTGCTCTGCCGCCATGTACGCAAGGTGCCCGGAGCCAAACCCGGGTTTGTGGTCTACCACACCAACTGGACAGCCTACGTCACCCCCGAGGCCGACCGGGTGGCCGCTTTGAGGGTCAAGTCATGATGGAAGGGTAAAACCGTTGCAGTTCAGTCGGACAGAGACATAATGTGTGTCTCCACCTGGCTGAACTGTAACATTTTTTCTCAAAAAAATTCAAAATTTTGCATATACCTATTTACAAACTGTGATAATGGGGACATCGTATGGGGGCGGACTTGTGCTGTACACGGTGTGGTGTGGATATGTCGGTAAATATGATTTCCCGCGTGAGAAGTCCTATTTCAACAAGTGAACACCCTGACGGATTTGCGTGGTTCATACATCCAGGAGCCTACTCCTCAGGTTCTTTGTGGTGTCACTGGCAGGGAAGAAACCTTACCGGTAAAACAATAAAATACATCAGCATAACATTGGATGTCTATAATGCTGTTGATGACAAGATTTGTCCATGCACCATTAAAAAAACAGGCCTTAAGGCAATGCCGCACAATTCACGGCTTGCGCCTTGATGGCGTATCTGCTTGCATATTTCCCGTCATATTTCACAAATTTCGTCGGCAGAGGAGCCACTCTTGCCTTCTCAATTTGTATCATCTGACGGAAAATCTGACGGCGCATCTACGCCATCAGAATTATGCGGTATTGCCTTAAATCTTTTTCGGAATTTATTTTTCAGAATCCCCTTTACAAGGCGGGATATATGTGGTATAATAGTTCCAAACAAAGAATTACCGGGGATTTTGGGGGGTACAGCATGGGAGACTTCGTACTCAAAAGCGATTTTCGCCCCACCGGGGATCAGCCGGAGGCCATCGAAGGGCTGGTGGAGGGCATCCGGCGGGGGGAGAGGATGCAGACTCTGTTGGGTGTCACCGGTTCAGGCAAAACCTTCACCATGGCCAATGTCATCGCTCAACTCAACCGCCCCTGCCTCATCCTGGAGCCCAATAAAACACTGGCGGCCCAGCTCTGTTCGGAGTTCCGGGCTTTCTTTCCCGATGCCGCCGTGGAATATTTCGTGTCTTATTACGACTATTATCAGCCGGAAGCCTACATCCCCGGCAAGGATATGTATATCGAAAAGGATGCTCTGATCAACGATGAAATCGATCGTCTGCGTCACTCGGCTACCTCGGCCCTGTTTGAGCGGCGGGATGTCATCATCGTGGCCTCGGTGTCCTGTATCTATTCATTGGGTGACCCGTCGGAATACAGGAATCTGGTCATTCCTCTGCGGCCCGGCATGATCATGAGCCGGGAGGAGTTGATCCGCAAGTTGGTGTTCAACAGCTACAACCGCAATGACATGGTGCTGGCCCGTGATAGCTTCCGGGTGCGGGGAGACACCGTGGAAATCATTCCTGCCAACCAGTCTGAAACTGCCATCCGGGTCGAATTCTTTGACGATGAAATTGACCGTCTGTCCGAGATCAACATTGTCACCGGAGA
>CAZQAI010000130.1:0-5053 GCA_964591305.1 uncultured Clostridium sp. | reverse complement strand
AGGTGCTTCTCCTGGCAGGGATTGATGGCAATATCGTCGTTCTTGGGATTTTCTCCTACGATCATGCCCTCGTAGACCGGCGTCTGAGGCCCGATGAAGAGTTGACCCCGTTCCTGGGTTTTGTATAAGCCGTATCTTGTGGTTACACCCGCCTCGGAGGCAATGAGGGAACCGGTGAAGCGCATAACCACCTCACCCCGGTAGGGCTGATAGCCGTCAAACAGGGAATTCATCACGCCCTCACCGTGAGTGGCGGTCATGAACTCGGAGCGGTAGCCGAACAGACATCTGGTGGGGATCACATATTCCAGCCGCATGCGGTTGCCTGAACCCAGCGGCACCATTTCCACAAGATCACCTTTACGCTGCCCCAACTTTTCCACCACGGCGCCTACATAATCGTTGGGTACATCCAGCGTGACCCGTTCCATCGGCTCACACTTTTGACCGTCGATTTCCTTGTACAGCACCCGGGGATTGGAGCAGACCAGCTCGTAGCCCTCCCGGCGCATGGTCTCAATGAGGATGGACAGATGCATCTCACCCCGGCCGGCCACCTTGAATTCATCGGTGGTCTCTCCGTCGCTGACCCGCAGAGACACATCCTTGAGCAGCTCCCGGTACAGGCGGTCACGGATCTGCCGGGAGGTGACGAATTTGCCCTCCTTTCCGGCCAAGGGGCTGTCGTTGACAGAAAAGGTCATTTCCAGTGTCGGCTCGCTCACCTTGACAAACTCGATGGGCTCCGGGCGTTCCAGGGCGGTTACCGTATCGCCGATCGAAATGTCGGAAGCGCCGGAGAAGCAAATGATGTCGCCCACCGTGGCACTGTCCACCGGTTTGCGGGTCAGGCCGTCAATCTGCATGACCGTTACGATGCGGGTACGCTTGGGAGGCAGCTCCGGCGTGTGGTAATTGCAAATATAGGCATCCTGATTGACTTTGAGGGAGCCGCGCTCAATGCGGCCAATCCCAATGCGGCCCACATAATCGCTATAATCGATGGAGGAGACAAGAAGCTGGAGCGGCCCATTTTCATCCCCTTCCGGGGCGGGGATGTAATCCAGAATGGTGTCGAACAGCGGCCTTAAGTCGGTGCCCGGCACATCGGGAGACAGGGACGCTGTACCGTCACGGCCGGAGCAGTACAGCATGGGGGAGTCGATCTGCTCGTCGTTGGCACCCAGATCCAGCAGTAGCTCCAGAATTTCATCCTCGACCTCGCCCAGACGGGCATCAGGCTTGTCTATCTTGTTGATGCACACAATGACCCGATGATTCAGCGCCAATGCCTTTTGCAGGACAAAACGGGTCTGGGGCATAGGGCCCTCGGCCGCATCCACCAGCAGAATGACACCGTTGACCATTTTGAGGACACGTTCCACCTCGCCGCCGAAATCGGCGTGCCCGGGGGTGTCGATGATGTTGATCTTCACATCCTTGTAGTGAACGGCCGTGTTTTTGGCCAAAATGGTAATGCCTCTCTCGCGCTCCAGCGTGCCGGAGTCCATGACGCACGTGACAGTCTCCTGGTTGTCCCGGTACACGCCGCCTTGCTTGAGCAGACCGTCCACCAAAGTAGTCTTGCCGTGGTCAACATGGGCAATGATGGCGACATTTCGCAAATCGTTTCTGATCACTGTTCTTCTCCCTCCATATAATCGGATTGGCAGGAATTCCGCTTCATTTCCGCTACATATACACAAATATACATTATATCATATCTGATTGGATTTGAAAAGACCCGAAAAAACGATATTCCGAAATCCTTTCACTTCCTTTTTGTATATCTTGACAAAAAAAGAACCCGGAAGCCGCCTTAAGGCACAAAACCAGCTTCGAAATGAGTCGCTGTCGTATCACACCCGCATAGCCCGCATTGCGTTGAGAATAGCCAATACCGCCACACCGACATCCGAGAAGACGGCAATCCACATGCCAAGGGAGCCGAGTACGCCGATGGCAGAGAGGATCAGCACCAATGCTTTGACCGTCAGCGCAAAGATGATATTCTGTCGCACGATGCGCAGGGTTCGGCGAGCGATGCGGATCGCCTTGGCAATGTCGGCAAGCTTGTCATCCATAAGCACGACATCGGCGGCCTCAATGGCGGCGTCTGAACCCATGGCACCCATGGCAATGCCTACATCGGCCCGGGCCAGCACGGGCGCATCGTTGATGCCGTCCCCCACGAAGGCTACCGTGCCGCTCCGGTTTGGGGCAGCCAGCAGGGCCTCCAGATGATCCACCTTATCGCCCGGCAGCAGAGCGGCATGGTATGTGTCAAGCTTAAGACGTGCAGCCACATCAGCCGCAACGGCTTCCGCGTCCCCGGTCAGCATGATGATTTGTTTGACACCGCAGCTCCGCAGTGCCTCCAGCGCTTGAGCCGCATCCGGCTTGACCAGATCGGACACGGTGATGCTTCCGGCATATACACCGTCAAGCGCCACATACACAACACTACCCGGACATGGGGAGGGAACATAGTCGATGCCTTGCTGCTCCATCAAACGGGCATTGCCGCAGCATACCCGCCTGGAGGGCAGGCAGGAGGCATTCTGCACAGTCAGATCGCCCGCTTGTTCGCTGCCGGAAGCTAAGCATGCCGACGAGATGGCGACCGTGGCTCGAACACCCTGCCCGGCCAGTTCCTCTACCTCAGACACAGACAACCCGGGAGCGGCCTCTGTTCCGCCGGGCCACACCTTGTCGACCAATGCCCGGGCGATGGGATGAGTGGAGAAAGCCTCTGCTCCGGCGGCATAGGCCAGCACTTGAGCGGAGTCAAACCCATGGGCAGGCGATACATCACTCACCTCAAACCTTCCCTGGGAGAGGGTTCCGGTCTTGTCAAAGACCACCGTGTCGCAGGAAGCAAGAGCCTCCAGATAGTTGGAGCCCTTGATCAGAATGCCCTGCCGGGAGGCTCCGCCGATGCCGCCGAAAAAGGACAGAGGCACAGAGATCACCAGTGCACAGGGACAGGAAATGACCAGAAAGGACATGGCACGGTATACCCAGTTGCGCCAGATCGATCCGTCTGTGGGACCAAGCAGGAGCGGCGGCAGAATGGCCAGAAGCACAGCCGCCGCTACCACCGACGGCGTATAATACTTGGCGAAGCGGCTGATGAAATGCTCACTTTTTGACTTTCTCTCGCCTGCATTTTCCACAAGCGAGAGAATTTTGGACACAGTGGACTCCCCGAAGACCTTGGTTACCCGCACTCGGATGAGGCCGCTCTGGTTGACACAGCCACTGATGACGGCATCTCCCACCGTCACCTCCCGTGGAACCGACTCGCCGGTCAATGCAACGGTGTCAAGCGCTGTGCTTCCCTCTATCACCACTCCGTCCAGAGGGATCTTTTCACCCGGACGAACCTGTATGATGTCGTCTACAGCCACCTCATCCGGGGAAACCTCGACCGGCACGCCGTCCCGTTCCAGATTGGCGGTATCGGGACGAATTTGCATAAGGGAGGCAATGGAGGCCCGGCTCCTGCCTACCGCCATATCCTCGAACCATTCGCCTATGCGATAGAACAGCATGACAAACACCGCTTCCGGGTACTCGCCGATGACCAGAGCACCCACCGTAGCCAGTGCCATGAGAAAGCTTTCATCAAATATCTGTCCGTGCGCGATGTTGCGCCCGGCCTTGAACAGTACCCGCCAGCCGATCAACAGGTAAGGCACTAGGAAGACGGCCAACTGCACCCAGTCGTATCCCTCCTCCGGCCGGGGAAGAAGGCCGGACAGTGACAGCCCCTCGCACACGAGGAACAGTCCGGCTGTCACCAGAATGTCGATCAATGACCGTTTTTGCTTGCTTTTCATAGGGTCACACTTCACTTAACCAGCAAACGGCAGTCACTGTCCACCCGGGCACAGGCCTTGGCAGCCTTTTTGGCTATGGCATCAAACTGTTCATCGTCTGCTTCCAGCGTCATGCGCTGGGCCATAAAACTGATGCTGACATACCTGACTCCATCGATTTTACGGACTGCTTCCTCCATGCGGGCGGCGCAGTTGGCGCAGTCCAGATTCTCCATTTCCAGTACCTTTTTCATGATATGTTTCCTCTCTTTCTGTGATTGATGTCATGTTGGCGGCAGCCGGTACCCGGCTCCGCTACGGGTATACATGGTTTGCGAATCATTCCCTGATGTGATCCACACCGCAGGCCAGGATGGTGCGTACATGGTCGTCGGCCAGGGCGTAGATGACGTTTTTTCCCTCACGCCGGTAGGTCACTAGACCCGCCGTTTTGAGTAGGCGGAGCTGATGGGACACCGCCGATACCGTCACACCCAAGAGCTGCGACAGGTCGCAGACGCACATCTCCGAGACCAGCAGAGCGGACAGCAATTGAATGCGGGTGGGATCGCCGAACATGCGGAAGAGATCGGCGAGACGGAGCTGTTCCTCTCTGTCGGGCAGCTTTTCCTGTACCGCCGTCAGTAGATCGGGGTGAGTCTGCAGCCGCTCACACACCGGCATCTCGGGCATGGGGGCCTGTTCAGATGCCGCCTGCCGCATCGCCGGAGACGTGGGTGCTGCCGCTTTATTTTCAGGCTTTGCTGTTTTCTTACTTTGCATCATGTCTTTTCCGGTTCCTCCTTTCTGACGCTGATTGAGCAAACACTTGAACAGATGTTCAAGTGTTTGTATTATACACTGTGCAGGACAGTTTGTCAAGAGGTAAAGAGACATTTTAAAAAAAATTGTTACAGTTCGTTACAGTTCAGCGGGGGAACGGGGGGAACGCACAGACCCCCAAGAACATTCAATACATTTATTATGTATTGAATGTATCGTGATGACTTTTCCGGAAAACCGGCGTTCATGGCACCCCACATAACCTAAACGCAGTCGCGGGGCCCCTCGCCCCACTCTACAGTGGAAAAGGAAGCGTACTATAGAGGGTGGCTGAACTGTAACTACAGTTCAGCCGGGGAACGGGGGGACGCCTGTGGGCTTCTTGAAAGAAGCCCACAGACCCCCCAAGAACTTTCAATACATTTATTATGTATTGAATGTATCGTGAT
>CAZQAI010000129.1:0-5065 GCA_964591305.1 uncultured Clostridium sp. | reverse complement strand
CATACGGCCGTACTGGGTGTAGTGCACGTCACGGACATCAAAGGAAGCACGCTCACGGGACAGACCGCCGGGGCCCAATGCCGACAAACGGCGGCGGTGTGTCAGCTCGGCCAGGGGGTTGTTCTGGTCCGCAAACTGAGAAAGCTGAGAGGAGCCGAAGAATTCCCGGATGGCGGTGACCACAGGCCGGATATTGATCAGAGCCTGGGGGGTCAGCTTATCGTTGTCCTGGGTGGTCATACGCTCCTTGATGATCTTCTCCATGCGGACAAAGCCGATGCGGAACTGATTCTGTAGCTGCTCGCCCACCGAACGGATGCGGCGGTTGCCCAGATGGTCAATGTCGTCCACCCGGCCCACATCGTGGGTCAAATTGAGCATATAACTGATGGAAGCAAAAATATCGTCCTTGGTAATGTGCTTGGGGCAGAGCTCATGCAGACGGAGCTTGACCTGGCGTTTGATCTCGTCCAGGTCGCCGCCGGCAGCCTCGACAATCTCCTGCAGGATGGCGATGCGCACCCGTTCCCGGACGCCGCAGTCACGCAGGTCACAGCCGATGATATACTCCGGCTCCAGGGTGTTGTTGGACAGCACCCGGATGCTGTCTCCGTTCTCAAGCGTCAGCACCACCTCATTGACGCCGGCCCGCTCCACAGCAAGAGCCAGTTCGGATGTCAGGTAGGTGCCGGCCTCGCAAACCAGCTCGCCGGTCAGGGGAGACACAATGTCCTCACCCGCCACATGGTTGGCGATCCGGCTGCTGATGGCCATCTTCTTATCAAATTTATACCGGCCCACCGGAGCGATATCATACCGTTTGGGGTCGAAGAAATAGTTGTTGAGCAGGATCTCGGCCGACTCCACCAAGGCGGGTTCACCGGGGCGGAGCTTCTTGTAAATCTCCTTAAGGGACTCAATGTGAGCCGAGGTATGGTTCTGGGCGGCCAGGTTTTCGCACTCGTCCTTTTCAAAGGTGATCTTGAGTCTGTCGTCCTCACCCAGAAGGGCATATACCTCCTCCCGTGTCTCCGGCCCCAGGGCACGGATGAACATGGTGATAGGCACCTTGCGGGTCTTGTCGATGCGGACATACATGACGCCGTTGATATCGGTCTCATACTCCAGCCATGCGCCCCGGTACGGGATCACCTGGGCTGTGTAGATGCGCTTACCGGTCTTATCGATCTCGGAGGCATAATACATGCCGGGAGAGCGGACGATCTGGGAAACAATGACACGCTCGGCACCGTTAATCACAAAGGTACCGGTTTCGGTCATCAGGGGAAACTCACCCATGAAAATGTCAGCCTGCTTGACCTCTCCGGTCTGCTTGTTGGTCAGCCGGACATTCACCTTGAGGGGGGCGGCGTAATTGACATCCCGCTCCTTGCACTCCTCCACCGGATAATTGGGCTTGTCGCTGAGGGTATAGGAGATGAACTCGATCAGAAGGTTTCCAGAGAAGTCGGTAATGGGGGACACCTCATGCAGCACTTCCGTCAGGCCTTCCCTGAGGAACCACTCATACGATTTTGTCTGAATCTCCACCAGATTGGGCAGTTCCAGGTTAAAGCGGGTACGGGAAAAGGATTTTCTCGTGACCTCGCCGAGCTTTTGATCTTTCAGCTCGATCATGTAACACAATCACTCCATTCTTTCTAAATCGGGGCGCGTGGCAGAGAAGGCCCGACTGTCCGCGGGACAGCGCCGGACAGGGACGCATCCATGCCGCCACCGACACACGCACAGCGGGAGGAAGACGGTCGCGGCAGCAGGGGAACCTCAGCGATTGCCTGTTTTCTCCGTCGGACACGGTCGCACCGTGAAAATGCAGGGGATGAAAAACAGGCCGCAGAGCATGGCAAATGCCGCGGTTCCGCCAATTTGTAAAAAGCCGCAGACCCACGCCTTCGTCATTGTGCACAAAAGCCGATGGGCTGCCTGGGGTGAAAACCCGCACATTCTGACAGGTCTCCATACTACAAGCAATTATAATGCATTTTATAATTTTAACACGTAAATCAAGCTTTGTCAAGTGTTTTCTGCGATTTTTTTGATTTGTTACATTTGCCGTTACAGTTCAGCCACCCTCTATAGTACGCTTCCTTTTCCACTGTAGAGTGGGGCGAGGGGCCCCGCGACTGCGTTTAGGTTATGTTGGGTGCTATGAACGCCGGTTTTTCGGAAAAGTCATCACGATAAATTCAATACATAATATATTGAAAGTTCTTTGGGGGGTCTGGGCGCTCCTCCGTTCCCCGGCTGAACTGTAACCCTCGCAGGCTATTTTTCAAAAAAATCATGCTCAACCTGTTTACAAAACGGCCGAGATATGGTATAATATTGTAATGTTGATAAAAAGCCAACCGGCTGAGCGTGTTTAGATGAAAAGAGGTATCCCATGGCCCGGAACGATACATTTGCCGCTTTCAAGATTTCCCCCGAGGACGCACCCGCTCCTTTAGTCAGAACGGGGCTGCCCGGGGGTGCCTTCTGGTTGCTGTTCGGACTGACGACGCTGTCCTGCTTCATGCTGTGCGGCAGCCTGTACGCCCTGATCGGCGTTTTACCCGCCTGGATCCCGCCGATGGCAGCAGAGGCGGCCGCTCTGTGTGTCACGGTGCTGCTCGTGGTCGCCCTGTTCCGCATCTGCCGGGCGGCGCGGTGGATGCCTGTGCTGTTGATTTTCCTTTCGATTGCTGTTCTTTCCGCTTTCGGCTCCTTTGCGGCTGTGCTGGTTCCGCTGTCGGCGCTGTTTGCCGCAGGAGCAGGCTCATGTCTGCTGAGCGTATGCTCCCGGGAGCAGCTGTTACGGCTTCCCTTCGTGCCCATTCTGGCCTTTGGCATATCGGCGATCCTATGCGGATCGCCGACAGCCGCCCTGGTCTGCCTGATCCCCTGCCCCGCCGCCATCGGTCTGGCCCTCGCTACCCGGGCTTCCGCCAACAGGGACAACGGTCCCGGGCGGGTGGGTGTCATCTGCCTGACCTCCCTTTGCTTCGGCCTAACTATGCTGATCGTCGGCGCTGTGGCCTTTCGCTCTCTGGTAGGTGAGCTGTCATTTTCCGCTCTGGCTGACCGGCTGGAAGCTCTGCGTACCGAGTTGACCCGTGAGGCAGTGGATATCTTTGCCTCCCTGGCTGACACCACTGGGCAGTCCGCCTTGGCGATCACGCAGGATACGGCAGAGAACATCGTCAACGATTTGATCAACATACTGCCCGCCGCTCTGGTTGTCCTGTCCAATCTTTTCGCCACACTGGCGCAATGTCTGCTGCACGGCAGCCTCTGCACTCTGGGCTTTGGCAAGTCCGTTAACGGGCGGGTTAAGCTGTTCCGCATGAGCCTGATGTCCGGTGTTGTCTTCCTGCTGGCCTACCTTGTGAACCTGATCGCCACCAAAGGCGGCGCAAGCTCTACCCTGGTGGGGACCGCGGCCGAAAATGTCGCCATGATCCTGCAGCCCGGTCTGGCCCTATGCGGCACCCTGCGGTTGCTGTTCATGATCACCCACAGACGGGCAGGCGGCTGCCTCCCCTTCCTTGTGCTTATGCTGATTCCGTTCCTGCTCCTGTCTGCTTCCGTTCTCCTGGCTGTTTTTGAGGCTGTGTCCTGTGTGGTCAGCCTCTTTACCTCCCGAAGGCGTCCGCCTGATGACAGCACGCCCGAGCAGGATGACTCCGGCTCCCCCCCCGGCGGCCGTGACGATTCACCCTTCTGATCCTGCATGTGCGGCAGAATGCGTTCATTTTTTCAGCGGATGGGCTCCGGCACCGCCGCCCCTGCTCGTAGGCGATTGTAAAGATTGGCTTTCCGAGAAAGCGGACCGGCGGAAGCTTGCCGCGCCTCTTGGTAGATTCGGCTTTTTACAATCGGCTGCCTACCCTTTATGAAAGGAGACCGCCTATGAATCATCCTCCCAAGAGTCATCACGAGACACCCCGGAGCGGTACCCTGCATGTGGACCTCCGGATTCCCTTTGCCGTCTGTGCGGCAGAGGGTCTGATCCTGCTGATTCTGTACACCCTGCTGGTCTTTTTGAAAAGCCCGCGGTTGCCGCTGATCGGCCTTGTCTTTGTGGGGCTTTACATTCTCTCAGCAGGTGCGACCTTTCTGGCCTTTGCCCTGCGGGTCTCCCGGGTTAACAGGGATACCCGCACCGCCGAGCGGCTCACCACCGACATCTACCGGATGTTCCGTTCTGTCATCGATATTCCCTATGCTGTGGTCAACCCGGATGGGCATGTGCGGATCATCAACGCCGCTATGCAGGACATTCTGGGTCTGCGTGCACCGGTGTGTGACATACCGCTGCGGGATCTGTGCCCCTCCCTGACGCCCGAAGTGCTCAACGCCACAGCCCGCAACCCTGAGGACGGTGCCATGCTGGACCGCATGATGGTCACGCTCCCCTCCCGCATGCGGGAGGATGGGGAAGGAGGAACCGGGCCGGGGACAGGCGAGGCGCCCATTGTCCGGCTGAGCAACGGCAGACGGTATCAGGTGGAAACCTACCTGCTACGTCAGAGAGACGACAACTACAGCTTTCTGCTTTTCCGGGATGTGAATGACTACATGGACTTCGTGGACAGCACCGACCGGGGACATGTGGTATTGGCATACATCGTGTTGGACAACCTGCAGGAGCTGACTCAATTCGTAAGGGCCAATTACCGGGCCACCGCCAACGTCATTGAAGAAACCCTCAGCAACTGGGTAACCGGCCTTCACGGCATGATCCGGGAATACGACCGGGACAAGTACCTGGCCCTTTTCTCCCGGGAGATGCTGGAGAACTGCATCGCCGACGATTTCTCCATACTGAATGACATTATGAACATCCGCGTGGGCGACAACACCTTTCCCCTGTCGGTGTCCATGGGGATTGCCGACATAGACGGTACCATGGAGGAACGGAACAAATCTGCCAATACCGCTCTGGAGTTGGCCCTTCAACGGGGAGGCAACCAGGTGGCCCTTCTGCGGCAGGGTGCTCCCGGCGTGGTTTACTACGGTGGCGCACATCATACGCTGGGGGGCAACACCTCCATTTCCTCCCGGG
>CAZQAI010000128.1:0-5088 GCA_964591305.1 uncultured Clostridium sp. | reverse complement strand
AGCAAGCTCATAGCCCTCAACCTGGAGGAGTCTATATCCACATCCGCCAAGCATGACGCAGATATGCCGCAAGGCGGCTGGTGGCTTGTCAACCAGCAGACCGGCGAATGGTATATTTACGACCCCGGCCAGGCACCGGACAAAATGCCGGACGGCGTCTCCCCCATCGAATGGCTGAAAAAGCTATTCGGGGGCTGAGACAGCGCAAAGAAAAGGAGACCGTACATCATGGAAACGCAAAACGACGTAACCGAGTGGCAGCGGGATGCCGACAAAAAACTGACATCGGAGGCGGAGGCGATTGCCGCTGCCTCCGGGAGTGCCGTCAATGTGCTGATCCGGCGCAGGATGAGCCGGCCGGTCGCGGAGCGCCTATCCGCTTTCGTCTTTCAGGACGACACGGGGGAGCTGGCCCGGGCGGTGCTCAAGCCGGGCCGGACGCTCACCGGGTGCCTGGATGCCTGCCTGGAGGGCGTAGGCCGGGACAATCCGGTGCTCTCCGACATAGACGCCTACACACGGGCGCTCCGGTACTACCTGCCGGAGGGCTCGGTGAGGTGCTCCTTCCGGGTGGTGGTGCCGCAGGAGGTGGACGAGGATCTTCTGTTCCTGGACAGCACCGATACGCAGAAGACCGGCAAGACGGCGGTGGTGCTGGACTTCTTTGTGGGAGGTGACAGTTCGGACTGTTCGGGAGGTGACAGTTCAGACTTTTCGGGAGGTGACGGTACATGACGGTGGTAAAAGCGTTCGGGCCTGGGCTTGTGTGCCGTGGGTATCAGTACCGTATGGGGCTTAACGTATGCGAGACGGCCAAATGTGTGCGGGATGGGTTCCACGCCTGCGAGGATCCGCTGGATTGTCTGGATTATTACCGGGATTTTGAGGGCAATCAGTTCTGGCTTTGCGAGGCGGCGGGCGACATCGACGAGGATGGAGCGGACAGCAAGATCTCCTGCACCCGGCTGACGATCATCCGGCGGCTGAACCTGCTCGCCTTTGTGTGGGCCGCGCTGCTTTACCTGCGGAATCACCCCAAGCGTCCGAGAAACCGCCGGGTGGCTGCCTTCTGCGGGAAAGCCGACAGCAACGGCTTCGCTATTGTCGAGGGGGACAGCCGGGTGAGGGCGCTCAGCGCCAAGGGGCGGAAGGACGGTGACATACTGGGCTTCCATGACCGGTCGGACGGCGGCGTGTATGTCCTGATCGTAGACGGCAGGCAGGTCAGGCCGGGTGTGTACTACGGGCCGGACGGTACGGCATGCGCAGACAAGGCCGAGCGTACGTACGCAGACGAGGTAGCTCTGCAGGAAGAAATGGGGTGAAGCATCATGAGCCGGAAAGAGCGACAGATGACACGGGCGCAGCTGTTGGCCTGGTACGAGGCCATTCCTCTACCAAAGGACGGCAACCGTCTGTATGCCACAGTGGACGGGGACAGGCTGATCCTCGGTCTTTTCAAGGACGGAGCCCGGCGCGGGCTGTACATCATGTACCCGGATGGTCGGCATGTCTCGGCCGTGCAGAGCAGACAGTACGGGCCTGCGGAGTATTCGCCGGAATACACTTGGGGGGAAAGAGGCTTTGCTTCGGTGTTAAGCGGCGGCGACATGTGTTGGAGCTGGCGGGGTGAAAGGCTTCTCGTGGACGAGCCTGACCTTGAGATTGTATGGACCTACCTGAAGGAGGTGCGGCATGAGACGAATGTGCCGTTTCGTATGGGCGACATCATGCGGGACATAACCTTCAGCGATGCCCAATACGACAGTGAAAAGAGAGAAGACAGGGAGAGACGAAAGCGGGAACGCATCAACAGTCTGATGGATCAGATACAAGCACTCCCGGACGGATTTGAGGATTTCTGCCATACGGTCGTGTTCGGCGGGCGGCATTATGCGTTCGGCAAAGGCGGCAGTTCCACAGTCTTTTGCACAGCCTGTGGACAGCGGCACAAGGTCAGCTGGCGTGAGAGGTCGGTGCAGACGTGCCCTCACACCGGGGCAACTGTCACAGTCATAAAGCGCATGGACAGTGTGTATGCGACCGAGCTTGTGACGGTGCCGTTCCGGTTGCCGTCGGCGGACAATCATTGGGGGGCGGTGGCGGTCATTGTCACGGCAGAGGTGAGCTGTCATTGGGGACAGAATGAGGCCATGCCGGAAAAAATCTTCTTTGTTGACGCCCGTCAAGCCGTGCCGGTACCGAAAAGGGGAAAGGCCGACACCTCCTTCTACTACATACATGACGAATGGCACGGCAACAGCTACTGGACGGACAGGAACAGAGGGCTTTTCATTACGAAAAAAGGCTACCTGTGGCCGGATGTGTCAGCCCTGGCCGGAACCTGGTATGACACGCCCACCGTGCGGGCGGCGGCTATGACGGGCTGGCGCATGAATGACCACAACCTCCTGATGTTGGCCGATCAGCCATGGCTTGAATACATAATCAAGGGGCGGTTCTTGACACTGACACAAGAGCTGACGGACAGCCCGAACCTGTGCAGAACTGCCTACCTCGGCATCGATCCGGATGGGACAAGCGCCGCCGGGGTACTGGGCCTTGACGGGCAGCAGGTGGCCAGGCTGAGGCAGGATGACGGAGGGCTGGCGGAGCTGGCCTGGCTGCGGGCGCAAAACAAAGAAGGGTTCGCCCTGCCGTCGGCGGTGCTGGCGGAGCTGATCCGGTGGAAGATATGTCCGTCTGACACAAAGTCTGTCCGGAAACACCTGTCGCCTGAGCAGATTGTCCACTACGTGAAAAAGCAGGCGCCGCAGTACGACGGGATGACCATCCGCAATGTCGAGCATATGCTGAGGCAGTGGGTGGACACCGCAGACATGGCCATCAAGCTGGGGCTTCCGGCGGATCGGGACAGCGTGTGGCGGCCCAAGTGCCTCAAGGCGCGGCATGACGAGCTGGCGATGATCATCGCCGAAAAGGCGGATGAGCTGGAAACACAGCGCATAGAGGCCGAATACCCGGGCTGCAAGGCGGGGTGCGACGCGGTGCGGGAGCTGTTTGCCTGGTCGGACGGAGCGCACACGGTGGCGGTACCGTCCGGTGCCGCAGACATCAAGCGGGAGGGCAAGCTACTATCGCACTGCGTGGGGTCAACCGACCGGTACTTTGACCGCATAGCCTGTGGGGAGTCCTACATCCTGTTCCTGCGCCGGGCAAACGAGCCGGACAAGCCCTGGTACACCATGGAGGTGGAGCCGGGCGGGCGTATCCGCCAGCTGCGCACCTACGGAGACAACGAGGGGGAGGAGCGCCAGGAAGCCAAGACATGCCTGCGAGCCTGGCAGAAGGTTGTCCGCAGCCGACTGACAGAGGAGCAGAGGCGACAGGCAGAAACCGCGACGGAGCGGTACCTGCGCGAGTTGGACGAGCTGATGGCAAGCGGATCGCGGATACGGGGCGGGCGCATGGCCGGCCAGATGTTGGGCAAGGTGCTGGCCGATGATTACATGGATTTGAACATGCCGGATCAGGACGAAGAACAAAAGGAAGGAATGGTGGGGTAAATGGACAACAACATCATGGAACGCACTCCGGAGGTCATCGCCGGAGAGATCAACGCGATAAAATCCCAGACGTCTGGAATTTTGGAGGCGGCTCTTGGGTATGCCAGACGGTCCTGCTTTGAGATCGGAAAGCGGCTGGAAGAGGCCAAGGCGCTGGTGCCGCACGGGGCGTGGGGAGACTGGCTGCGGGAGAATGTAGCCTACTCGGAGAGCACGGCCAGCAATCTCATGCGCATCTGGCGGGAGTTTGGCAATGAGCAGATTGACTTTACCGGGCGATCGGATGCGGAGGTCTTCGGGGATTTGTCGCAGTCCCAGCTGGTGGAACTGTTTGCCCTGCCGCCGGCGGACAGACGGTCATTTGCGGAGGGCAACCGGGCGCTGCTTGTGGGGGATAACGCCGTGAGCATCCGGGAGCTGCGGGACAGGATCAAGGCCCTGACAGAGCAGCACGAAAAGGATACGCTGGCCATGGAGGAACATGACCGGAGCTACGCCGACATGGCGGATCGGCTGAGGGAAGCCCAGGCGGACGCCAAGGCCGCGATAGATAAGGCAAACAAGGAGGCTATTGAGACAGTTGACTACGGTAAAGTGGTGGCCGAGCGGGACGATGCCCGCCAACGTGTGGCCGAGCTGGAGGCACGGGAGCCGGAGGTGCAGCAGGTCACGGTTATCCGCAACGAGCCGACGGAGGAGCAGATCGCCGAGATCCGGAGAAAGGCCATAGCAGAGGTGGAGGAGGCGCACAAGAGCCAGCTGGAGCAGTTGGAGGCCGACCTACGCACAGAGGCGGAGACCGGCAAAGCAGAGGCGGCGGAGCACTTTACGGCTGCCCTGAAGCGGCAGCAGGACAAGATGGCGGAGGCGGAAGCCAAGGCACAGGCCGAGATCAAGCGCTTGCGGGCGCAGGCCAATGTCCATGCCCAGCGGATCAACTATTGCCTGTCTGACATCAACCGGCTGATGTCGGAGATCGACAGTGTCATCCGGGAGGCGGACGGGCAGGAGACCGGGAGCGGCGGCCGGCTCAGGCGGCAGGTGGAGGCCATGCTCGGCAAGATGATCGACGGAAGGGGGTGGAACGTATGAGGTGCAATCTGAAGCCGACCGACCGTTACAGTTCAGCCAGGGAACGGAGGAACGCACAGACCCCCAAAGAACCTTCAATGCATGTATGTATTGAATATATCGTGATGTCTTTTCCGGAAAGCCGGCGTTCATGGCACCCCACATAACCTACACGCAGTCGCGGGGCCCCTCGCCCCACTCTACAGTGGAAAAGGGAGCGTACGATAGAGGGTGGCTGAGCTGTAACGACCGACCAAACAAAATGGCGTAAAAGGGAGGAAAACCAAATGAAGCAGAAACCAACCGACCAAACAAAATCGCGCAAAAGGGAGAAAAACCGAATAAAAAGGCAGCTTGTGATGAAGAAAATCAAGAAATGTATAGACAGAATTCCGGATGAGCTGGTATTCCTGATAACAGGCCGGGGTCCGTGCGCGGATGAGATGATAGAGGCCGGTATACTTGACCTATCGGGAGAAGGGAGGGAGAA
>CAZQAI010000127.1:0-5092 GCA_964591305.1 uncultured Clostridium sp. | reverse complement strand
ATATTACGCCCGGATTGGGAGTCTGCCGTTCAGGAGACTGCACCATTGACCGGACCGTGACCGGGCGGCTGTCCTGTGCCACATCAACAGCCGCCCACATACTGCCGAGGATTATGACATGGCACTCACGATGTCCATCATCTCCTGCCACGAGTTGGCATATATGCCGACTTCCAATGCTGCCCGGTCGGCTTCCGGCAGAGTGTCCACCGCTACATTGACAGTGCGTAAAAGAGCGCCATCCTGGTCATATACACCGATGATGCCCCTGTACTCTGTTATCACATATTGCTGTACAGTCTCTTGAACAGCCGGGTCTTCAGCGGCATGCAGATCGGAATGGGTAACCTCCCCGTTGCCTTCACGGTCGGACTCTTCCTCCCCGGCAGACAGATTGAGATTGCTTTCGGTCTCTGGAGTGCCCATGACCTCCAGGGCTTTGTCGGCCAGAGCGGCTATGCCACCTGTGAGAGTGGATTCCAATTCGTTGATCCGGGTCCGCATGGCGACCACATCATACACATTGTTCCGTCTGTGCTGCTCCAATGCCTCTCGAATGGAGACGACTAAGGCTGAAGAAAAGACAGACCCGCCGAGAGACAGGATCACACATCCAATCAACAGGCATTTTGTTAATTTTTTCATGTTACAACCTTCCTTTCCATTGCATCACAGCAAAAGGGAATGCAAAAAGACCCCTATGCCGTCAAAACATGGTGCGCATGTCGCTATTTATCATGTCCCGGACCCGTTTAATTATGCACCGTACGCGCCACAATATCAGTGACGCTTTTTTATTTTGAAGGGGGCGGCATCATGCGTAGATTTACACATTTTCTTATCATTCTTCTGTCTCTTCTCCTCCTTTCCGGGGTATTTGTTACAGCAGCAGGGGCCATGTACCTGGATAGGTACGCTGTATCTGAGCCGGACAGAGAGCTTTTGATGTGCCGTTTTTCCGGGGAACCTGTCACCCTTCTGGCATATGAGCCGGAAGGACGGGCAGACCGCACCGGAGAGGTACATCCAGTCAAGGGAGGAGTGGGGTGCCCTGAACGCCGTAGCGTGTATGTGCCTTATAACAGCATACCGCCTCACTTGATTCAAGCCTTTGTAGCCATTGAGGATAAGCGATTCTTCCGTCATGCGGGGGTGGATCTGCTGCGGACGGCGGAGGCGGGAATCAACTACCTGACCGGCAAGGGCCGTTCCTTCGGAGCCTCTACCATCACACAGCAGTTGATCAAGAATGTGACCGGGCGGGACGAGTATACGCTGGACAGAAAATTCACTGAGATGTTTGAAGCGTTGGCTCTTGAGAAGACGGCAGACAAAAGCGAGATCATGGAGGCTTACCTCAATATCATAAACCTGGGTAACGGCTGTTACGGTGTCGGAGCGGCAGCGGAATACTATTTTTCCAAGACAGTGGAGGAATTGACACTGGGCGAGTGCGCTGCGTTGGCGGCCATTACCAACAATCCGACGGCCAATGAGCCCTTGCGGCATGCCGAGAACAATAAAAAACGCCGGGAACTGATTCTCGGTCAAATGGAGACACAAGGCTATATCACTGAGAAGGAACGCGTGACGGCTGTTGCTGTGGGACTGACCCTGCATCCGGCCGCCCCCGGGGAGAGGGGCGTTTCCTCTTGGTATGCCGACATGGTGATCGCTGATGTCATACGGGATCTGCAGGACCGCTTGGGATACACCAGGGAGACGGCGACCATGCTGGTTTATGCCGGGGGACTTACCGTCTATACAGCTATGGATGAGGGTCTGCAGGCCATGGTGGAGGCTTACTATCAGGATACCGCCCATTTTCCCACGGGAGAGGGAGGGCGGCCGCAGTCAGCTCTCATTCTGATGGATCCGCACACCGGAGATATTCTGGCGGTAGCCGGTGCGGTGGGGGAGAAGCGTGCCAATCGCATCCAGAATTATGCCACTGATACCCGCCGTCCCTCCGGGTCGGTCATTAAGCCGCTCTCGGTGTATGCGCCGGCTTTGGAATCGGGGCTGATCACCTGGGCTACTGTCACGGATGACGAGCCGGTTTCCGAACGAGGTGGGATACCCTGGCCGAAAAATGCGGATGGTTATTATCGGGGACGCACAACCGCGGGGTATGCTCTGGCCCATTCTCTGAATACTGTTTCGGTACGCATTTGCCAGCAGGTCGGCCTTGAGCATGCATTTGCCTTTTTGCGTGACGACCTGGGCATGAGCAGTCTGAAGCCGGCGGGGGAAAACAAGGCTCATGATATGACCCTGGCTTCTCTGGCACTGGGACAGCAGAGCGGCGGTGTGACCGTTCGGGAGTTGACTGCCGGGTTCACTGCTTTGCAGAATGGCGTGTACCATCCGCCGGTCTCCTATCACAAGGTGGTGGACAGGGAAGGACGGATATTACTGGAAAATCAGTCGAGCGGCCGGGTGGTGCTCAGTGAAGAGACATCGGCCATCATGACCCAGATGCTGAGAGGTGTGGTTACCTACGGAACCGCCCGGAGTCTGACACTGTGTGACACACTGGGCGTGGAAGCGGCAGGTAAGACGGGCACTACGCAAAGCAACTGCGATCGGTGGTTTGTAGGCTACACGCCTCGCCTGCTCTGCGGCGTGTGGATGGGGTATGACTATCCCACCCCGCTGGACGGCATTGAAAATAATCCTTGCCTTGGGGTCTGGGATGAAGTGATGACCGCCGGGGAGGAGATGTACCGGGGAGCGCCACTTGTATCCTGCTTTCCTGTTCCTTCCGATGTCATACGTGTTACCATCTGCCGAACAACTGGAGAAATCCCCACTCCGGGCTGTGCCGAGGAGGATCAAACAGAGACAGGTTGGTTCACACGGGGTACGGAACCCACAGCCTTTTGCACTGACCACAGTGCCGGGACGCAGAGCATGAAGCAGACAGAGCCGGGCATACCTGAAAATGCCGCTGAATGGCCGGGGATCGACAGACCGGAACCGGATAGAAGGTATCCGTGGCTGAATCGCGGATGGATCCGGAGCAGGTAGCGGGTGTCATATTGCATCGGGCATATGCATACACTCCTGTGAAAGCCTGATTGGATGAGGAGGTATGGTCTTATGGGAAACGCGGGATCGGTCAGGAAAACGCTTGGGCAGATTGTAACACCCTTTGTGTGGCTGGGCGGCGGCCTGCTGTTGGCGGCGGCTCTGGTTGTATGCATATGGACAGGAAGTCCCCATGCCCTCATCCATGCCCTGGGGGCTGATCCTCTCCTGCCGCCGGTGTGGCTACTCGGGATTCTGTGGCTGGGAGCCTTCTTTCTGTTCGGCTGTACAGCCGGTGCCGTCCTGTCTGACAAGAGCGGCGGAGCTGCCAAGGCGGTGTGGCGACTCCGGGGAGGCATGTACTTTCTGATAGGGTGTATGGCAGCCTTGGTTTGGTATCCCTTGCTTTTTGCTGTATCAGCCCTATGGTTATCCTGGCTCTTTCTGCTGCTTGCGCTGGCCATGAGTATACTCTGCCTTTTGTGCTGGTCGCGCCTGCGGTGGTGGGCTGTGGCAGGGGTTGGTGTGTGGATGGTTTGGCTGATTTGCCTGGTGGTGATGCAGTTTACTGTAATCATACAGATTTGATGTGGGATTACTGCATATTCAGAGAATGCCTGTAGAAATTGTGACCAAAAATGCCAGCCTGTTTTTGTGGAAAATATAAATTTTTCTGTAAGCAGTTGACTTTCGGAGGAGAATGTAGTATAATCATGTCATCAAGTTACATAACGGAGGTATGACATGAAACTTGTAAAGGTTCTGGCGTTTGTTCTGACTCTTTGCATGATGAGCATGGCATTTGTTGCATGTGACAAGGACGGTGAAACCGAGGAGTCCGGCACTACCGCTGCCACCAAGGTCAAGGTAACCCTGATCGTCAGAGATGCATCAGGCGCTCAGAAGTACGAGGATGAGGTCGTGTGTGACGGTACGCTGGGCGATGCCATCGAGATGCTCCATGCGGCTGAGGATGGCCAGGGCGAATGCTTTGATGCCAATGGCCTGCTGACTACCGTTGGTGAACTGACTGGCACCGACTGGAAGGCCTATGACAAGGAGGCAGGCAGCAACAATGCCTATGAATCCATCAAGAACCAGGCAGTGACAGAGGGGCAGACCATCATTGTGGCCCTCGTCAAGTAATCAGCATATCGAATCGGGGCAGAGATCGTATCGGAGACGGTCTCTGCCCTTTTTTGAGGGAAAAATGGCCGGCGGTCGGTTGCCTACCTGTCCTTCCGGTATGTCTAACCCAACCATTGGTTGGTTGACCTGCAACATGAAAACTGCTATAATGACAGAGTAGGCTATGAGACATCCGACCACGCCTGATACCCTATATGAATGGAATGAACGGAGGAGTTCCCGTCATGAGCACAGCACATTTTTTTTCGTATGATTATGCCCATATGGGCGAAAACATTGCCTCCCTGCGCCGAGCGGCGGGCATGACGCAGGAAATGTTGGCCTTCCGTCTAGGAGTGTCCTCGCAGGCTGTGTCCAAATGGGAACGGCAGGTCTCATTCCCTGATCTGTCTCTGCTTCCGGCCATGGCGGAGGTGTTTAATGTTTCCATTGACACACTGTTTCAGGGCGGACACGCGTCGGACGGAACCGTTTTGGTGGACGGCCTGCCCTGGGAGGACGATGACCAACTGCGGGTGGCAGTGTTTGAAGGTCGCCGCCTGCATGTAGGAGAGGTGTTTGAGTGTCCCACCGGTGAGCTGGTCTTGCTCATCCGGCCCGGATGCGAGACTCGATCCATGCCTGCTTGCGGCGGAACTGTTCCGCATGATCAAAAAGTGCCCGACCTTCTGTTACCCTGCCCGCCTTCTGCGGGAGGGGATGGCCATGACCGGAGAGAAAAAAACACCTCCTGAATAGCAGTATACGGATCTTGCCGTCCTTCCTGCCAAAGCAGACAGACGGGATGGCAGGGACAAAACAACCCCACGCCACTCCATACAGCGGCGGACATGACACGTGCGATGCGCAGGTTACGCAGAGCAGGAAGGAAAGGGCCCGATGAGTAAAAAGAAAGAAAATACCGCAGAGAAAA
>CAZQAI010000126.1:0-5154 GCA_964591305.1 uncultured Clostridium sp. | reverse complement strand
GCCACCCTCTATCGTACGCTCCCTTTTCCACTGTAGAGAGGGGCGAGGGGCCCCGCGACTGTGTTTAGGTTATTTTGGATGCCATGAACGCCGGTTTTCCGGAAAAGGAATCACAATAAATTCAATACATAATAAATGTATTGAAAGTTCTTTGGGGGTCCGGGGCTTCTTTCAAGAAGCCCCCGGGCGCTCCTCAGTTCCCGGCTGAACTGTAACGCCGTCTCTGTTCATACATTCTTTACATTACATGCTGGATATTCCGACGCAGATATTGTATAATAAATTGGGGTATATGTGCCGATACGGAGGCCGTATCAAACATCATGAAAACGGAGGAGTTTCTATGACAAATCTCAAACCCACCTCAGCGGAGATCAAGGAAAATCTGAAAATCAAGCTGGCCCGATACTTTGGATGCACTCCGGCGGAGGCCTCAGAGGACCAGATGTATAAGGCCACTGCCATGACCGTTCGGGACATTCTGACCGAAAAGCGAGGAGCATTCAAAAAGAGAGTCAACCAGGTAGGAGCCAAGCGGGTGTACTACATGTGCATGGAGTTTCTGCTGGGTCGCTCTCTCAAGACCAACCTGTGCAACCTGGGGTTGAATGAACTCTACGGCAAGGCGCTGTCAGAGATGGGCTTTACATTGGAGTCGCTGTATGAGTGCGAACCGGATGCAGGTCTGGGCAACGGAGGACTGGGCCGTCTGGCGGCCTGCTTTATGGATTCCCTTGCCTCGCTGGACTACCCGGCCACCGGCTTTTCCATTTGCTATGACTACGGTCTGTTCCGTCAGATGATTGTGGACGGCGTCCAGATGGAGCTGCCTGACATATGGCTCCCCGGCGGAGAGGTCTGGCTGGTGCCCCGCACCGACCGCACCTTCCGTGTGCGTTTCGGCGGACATGTCCATGAGGAGTGGAAGGACGGACACTTGGCAATCTCCTATGAGGATGCCGAGGAGATTGAGGCCGTACCCTACGATATGATGATTTCGGGCGCTGATTCTCAGGGCGTCGACCGTCTGCGCCTGTGGCGGGCACGGGATATTCAGAATTTCAATATGGGGCTGTTCACCCAGGGCCAGTATGCCCGGGCTATGGAGGAAAGCACCAACGCCGAGACCATCTCCAAGGTGCTCTACCCCTCTGACAACCACACCGAGGGTAAGCTTCTCCGTCTGACCCAGCAGTACTTTTTGTGCTCGGCCTCCTGCCAGAGCATTATCCGGGATCACATGGCGGTGTATGGCACCCTGGACAACCTGCCCGATAAGGTGGCCATCCACCTCAATGATACCCACCCCACCCTGGTGATCCCCGAACTGATGCGCATCCTCATTGACGAGTACTGCTATCCCTGGGACACCGCCTGGAGCATGGTGACCGCCATCTGCTCCTATACCAACCACACCGTCATGCCGGAGGCGTTGGAGACCTGGAATGAGGATTTGTTCCGCCTCAAGCTGCCCCGTATGTACGCCATCATCAAGGAGATCAATGAGCGCTTCTGCCGCGAGGCATGGAAGGTCTTCCCCGGCAACTGGCAGCGCATTTCCCGGATGAGCATGGTCAGCTACGGTCAGGTGCACATGGCCAACTTGGCTGTGGTGGGGTCACACTCGGTCAACGGCGTGTCCAAGCTGCATTCCAGAATCCTCAAGGAGACTGTCTTCAAGGACTTCTACCATATGTACCCCGAGCGGTTTGACAATGTGACCAACGGCATTGCCCATCGCCGGTGGCTGTGCTACTCCAATCCCCGCCTGGCGGCGTTGCTGGATGAGTGTATCGGTACCGGGTACCGCCACAACCCGGAGGAGCTGGCGGACTTTGCCAAGTATGCCGACGACAGGAATGTGCTGGAGCGGGTTCGGGAGATCAAGCACCGCAACAAGGAGGCCTTTTCCAATCGGCTCTATCGCAAGACAGGCCAGCGCATCGACACCCATTCTCTCTTTGACGTGCAGATCAAACGCCTTCATGAGTATAAGCGGCAGCTGCTCAATGCGTTGAACATCATCGGGCTGTACCTGGATCTGAAGGACGACCCCAACCGGGATATGCGTCCGCAGACCTATATTTTCGGGGCCAAGGCAGCGCCCGGCTACCAGATGGCCAAACGGATCATCCAGCTGCTCTGCATGATCAGTAAGGAGATCGAAAACCAGCCCCGCATCCGGGAGAAGCTCAACGTTATTTTCTTGGAAAACTACGATGTCAGCACCGCAGAGAGTCTGGTGCCCTCGGCCGACATATCGGAGCAGATTTCACTGGCCGGCAAGGAGGCCAGCGGCACCGGGTGCATGAAGCTGATGATGAACGGCGCCTTGACCATCGGCACCCTGGACGGGGCCAATGTGGAAATGCTGGAGGCTGTCGGCGAGGAGAATATGTTCATCTTCGGCCTGGACAGCGCCGAGGTGGAGCAGCTCTGGTTGAGAGGGTACCGTTCGGCTGAGTATTACGCCAACAATGAGCGGCTGGCCCGCATCATCAACGCTCTGTCCATGGGCTTTGGCGGGGAATCCTTCTCGGATATCTCCAGCTACCTGCTTAACGGACACGGGGTGGCCGACCCCTATATGTGCCTTGCCGACTTTGAGTCCTTCCGGCTGACCCATGAGAAGGCAGTCCGTGCCTACTGTGACCGGGAAAAGTGGACACGGATGTCCCTGCTCAATACGGCGGCCTCCGGCTACTTTGCCGCTGACCGTAGCATCCGGGAGTACGCTGACCGCATCTGGAAGATCAAGCCCGTGAAGTGATAAGGGGGGTTCACCCGGGGAGAAAACCACAGATACCGTAGAACGGAGAACGCCCGGGGGCTTCTTGAAAGAAGCCCCCGGGCCCCCAAGAACTTTCAAAAAATGTGGTAAAACTCCTTATGGGCGCACCCGACCGCCCATTTTGAGGGGATGTTGCTTCATGCGGCAGCCCCGAAAAAATCTTTTAAAAAGGTGTATTCATATGCTTCCAAAACTGCCGCTTGCGCCTGACGGGGAGATCCGGACGGTGCTGTTTGAAAAATGGGGCACCGGGGAGAGGGAAGGACAAGACTTCAGCCGCCTGGGTGCCTTTCCCTGCGGAACGGTACTCCGACTGCGTGTTGTCTGCCCCCGGGTCCTGGGGGTGTCGGCGGTGGTATTGCGCCTGTGTCGGGACGGGGAGCCGGAGACCGACACGCCTTTTTCATACATAGCGTCTGAGTATGAGACGGGGACAGACTGCAGTGAGCTGATCCTGGATACAGCGGCCTTGTGCGGAGGAGCAGACAGCGGGCTGTTCTATTACCGCCTGCTGTTGGTGCGGGGGGCTGACACGCTGTTTACCGATAGCATCAACAACGTGGATTTCAGGCTGGTGTCCCACGGAGGCTGTCCCTTCCGGCTTCTGGTCTACTCTGAAGCGGACCCGGTGCCTGCCTGGTTCGGGGAGGGGGTCATGTACCATGTGTTTGTGGACCGCTTCTGTCGGGGGAGCGGCCCGGTGAGTTACCCCGAGGGGGAGCGGGGCGCCATCCTCAATCCGGACTGGGAGGGCGGCGTGCCCCAGTATGCCGAGAAGCCGGGGGACCCGCTGGCCAACAATGTGTTCTTCGGCGGCAATCTGTGGGGCGTCATCCAAAAGCTGGATTACCTGGAGTCGCTGGGTGTCCGGGTGATATACCTCAGTCCCATTTTCCGGGCTTATTCCAATCACAAGTATGACACCGGGGACTACATGACCGTTGATCCGGCTTTTGGCGGGGAGGCCGCTCTGGACGCCCTCTTGGAAAAGGCGGGGGAGCGGGGCATCAGGGTCATTCTGGACGGAGTTTTCAACCACACCGGTGACGACAGCCTGTACTTCAACCGCTACGGCACCTACCCTTCGGTGGGGGCGGCCCAGTCGCAGGATTCCCCGTACTACGGGTGGTATACCTTCCGCACTTGGCCCGGGGAGTATGACGCCTGGTGGGGAATTCCCATCATGCCTAAGCTCCGTCATGCCGATCCGGCCTGCCGGGCCTACTTCACAGGCCCTGATGGCGTGTGTGCCCACTACGTCAAAAAGGGCATCGGGGGATGGCGGCTGGATGTCGCCGATGAGCTACCCGATTCCTTTCTGGATGAGCTGCGGGTATCGGTGCGGCAGGCAGCACAGCAAGCAGCATGTACAGCCGCGCGGGAGTCAGCCAAGGATGCGACGGCTTCGCCTGTCACACCGGCCATGCCTGTCATGCCTGTCATCATCGGAGAGGTGTGGGAAAACGCCGCTGACAAGGTGTCCTACAGGCACCGACGCCGCTATCTGCAGGGAAAACAGCTGGACAGCGTCATGAATTACCCTATCCGGTCGGGAATCCTGGCCTTTGTGCAGGAGGGGGACGCCGGGATGCTGTACGATGTGCTGACCGAGCTGTACGCCTCCTATCCCCGGCCGGTGTCGGATGCGTTGATGAACCTTCTGGGCACCCACGATACCGAGCGTATTCTGACAGTGCTGGGCTCTGACCCGGCGGAGTATGACCGTCCCAATCGGGAACTGGCTACGGCTGTCCTACCCGATGACCGCCGGGAGACGGCGGTGCGCCGACTCAAGATCGCCGCCGCCATTCAGTTCACCGTGTTCGGCATCCCCTCGGTCTACTATGGCGACGAGGTAGGCATGGAAGGCTACCATGATCCCTTCTGCCGCCGCCCCTTCCCCTGGCAGGAGCTGTCCTCACCGGTGCGGGCGGACATTCTGGACTTTTACCGCCGTTTGGGGCAGCTCCGCCGCCGACCTGTGTTCCATGGCGGGAACTTTTCCTTCTGCGGTCGGGGAGAGTCCTGGCTGGCCTATTGCCGGGAACGGGGGGAGAAACGCCTGTATGTCGCCGCCAACCGGGGACGCAAACCGCAATCTGTCCGGCTCCCGCTGTCTCCTGCCGCCCATATCCTGCTTTCCGCCGGAGAGGTCTCTCTGGTACACGGAAGACTGATCCTGGGGCCGGACAGTGTGTGTATTGTGGAGTAACAGAAGGGAACACCAGGGAACACCAGGGAACGAAGGAACGCCAGAGAAACTTCTTGAAAGAAGTTTCTCTGGACTCTTCAAGAACTTTTCAAACAATTTTTATTGAAGTTCTTTGAGGAAGGGGCTCGGGGAGGGAACTTTCTTTCAAGAA
>CAZQAI010000125.1:0-5181 GCA_964591305.1 uncultured Clostridium sp. | reverse complement strand
GCGAAGGCTTGAAGCCGTCAATCTCAGGGATGGCCCGGGAGATGATGACAGACATGACGTAGGGCATGTAATTCTTTTCCAGAGTCTCGGTGATGATCTGCTCTTTGATGGGAGCAGGAGGCAGGGTTTCCACGGGGGATGTTTTCTTTTTTTTCGGCATGGTGTGACCAATCCTTGTTCGTTATTCATAGGGGAGCAAAATCATACCTTTTCCACAGTGTGCGCTGCCGCACGGATCATGCGGTTGTACAGGGCAAGGCCCAGACCCTCCTTGGGGGGAAGATGCGCATAGATCACATCGGCATGACATGCATCGGCTTCCCGCAGACAGGAGAATAGGGTGTGTGCTTGGGAGGCCAGATCATCTCTGGCTCCCACGGGAAAGAGATTCAGCGGCATAAGGGACGGTATTTCTTCATTATAGCAGAGAAGAGCACACCGACAGACGGTCTGACGCTGCCTGAGAAAGGCCAGCACATTGGCCTCCTGGCCATCTAACAGTACCACCGGAGTGACGGGGGCATAATGTTTGTATTTCATACCGGGGGAAAGCGGGCGTTGGTCGGCGGCCAGCTGCTCACAAACGGCCGGGGCTACCACCACCCGTGGCCAGGCCAGGCAAAGTGCATCGTAGGTAACAGCGCCTGGACGCAGGAGAGTCAGGTATTCCCCTTCACGGTCGACATCCAGCTTGACAATGGTGGATTCCAGCCCGATATCGGCCTCCCCGCCATCCAGGATCATGTCTACACGGCCCATCAGGTCGTGGATAACATGGGCGGCGCAGGTTGGGGATGGACTGCCGGACAGATTGGCGGAGGGAGCTGCGATGGGTACTCCTGCAGCTTTAATCAAGGCATGAGCCACCGGGTGAGAGGGGCACCGCACCGCCACCGTCTCCAATCCCCCCGTGGTAGACAGCGGAATGACGGTCCGGCGAGGCATGATGACAGTCAGCGGTCCCGGCATGAAGGCGGCAGCCAGCCGCTCATATAAAGCGTCCGTACAAGCGTACCGGGCGGCGTCCGCCGAATAGGCCACATGGATGATCAGCGGATTGTCCGAAGGCCGCCCTTTCGCGGCATATATTTTTTGAGAAGCGGCGGCATTCGTGGCGTCTCCGCCCAGTCCGTAAACGGTCTCGGTAGGAAAGACCACCAACCCGCCGGCGCGGATAAGGGACGCTGCCTGGTTGATAGTCTCCCGCTGAGCGTCCGGGTCTGTGATGGTGATGAGTTGGGTGTGGATCATGTCTGTCCCTTCAGTTTTTCGGCCGTGTCGGCCGCTGTGAGAGCCTCGATCATGGGGGCCAGGTGTCCGTTCATGAAGCCTGGCAGGTCATAAACCGAAAAGCCGATACGGTGGTCGGTGACCCGGCTCTGTGGGTAATTGTAGGTGCGTATTTTTTCGCTTCGGTCCCCGGAACCTACCTGCGCTTTCCGGGCAGTGGCTCTGTCCTCGTCTCGTGCCTCCTTCTGCATCTGATACAGCTTTGCCCGGAGCATGGCCATGGCTTTTTCCTTGTTCTGAAGTTGGGAACGCTCCTGCTGGCACCACACCACAATACCGGTTGGCTTGTGAATCAGGCGTACAGCCGATTCGGTCTTGTTGATATGCTGACCGCCGGCTCCTGAGGACTTGCAGGTTTCGTACACAATGTCGCTGTCTTTGATCTCAATGTCCACCGCCTCAGCCTCCGGCAGGACGGCCACTGTAGCCGCCGAGGTCTGGATGCGTCCTTGGGACTCAGTGACCGGCACACGCTGCACTCTGTGTACCCCCGATTCAAACTTGAATCGGGCGAAGGCACCTTTGCCTTCGCAAAGAAAGACGATTTCCTTGAACCCCCCCAGTTCGGTTTCACTACAGGAGGTCACACTGACCGAAAATCCTGCCTCCCCGGCGTACATGGAGTACATGCGGAACAGATCAGCGGCAAACAAGGCCGCTTCCTCTCCGCCGGTTCCGGCACGGATCTCGATCATGACACTGCGATCGTCATCCGGATCCTTGGGGATCAACAACCGGCGTAGCATTTCCTCCGCTTTCTCCAGCGGATCCTTGAGGGATAACAGCTCCTCTTGGGCCAGTGTCCGCAGCTCGGGGTCACCGTTGGCGTCCCGAGCTGCTTCCTCGGCCTCTGCCTGTCGGGACACAAGGGTACGGTAGTCCCTGTAGGCCGCGACGGTTTCCGCCAGAACATTGTATTCCCGGATGAGCTTTTGGTAGGCTACTGGATCAGCCAACGATTCCGGCTGGCTTAGGCGGAATTCTATGTCCTCGTATCGGGTGAGAACATCCTCCAATTTTTCAAACATAACAGGAACTTTCCTTCATTGTGTAGTGGAATCGTGCTCCGCATGATATGGGAGCGGGGATATGCTCTTATGCCCGGAAGAAGGCGACAAAAGCCTGATGGGCCGTGTAAATGTCCGCTTTGGAGATAATTTCGTACGGGGCATGCATGGAGATGACGGGCACACCCAGATCGACCGTTTCAATGTTGTGTTTAGCGATGTATTTGGCCACGGTTCCGCCGCCGCCTACATCGTTCTTGCCCATGTCGCCGGCCTGCCAGATGACGTCGGCATCCGCCATGATTCTGCGGATCCAGGCCACATACTCCGCGGGGGCGTCGTTGGTGCCCACCTTGCCGCCATGTCCTGTGTACTTGGACATAGCCACACCGCAGTTGATCATGGAAACATTCCGCTTGTCAAAGACCTCGGAGAAGTTGGGGTCAAAGCAGGCGGTCACGTCGGAGGAAAGACACTTGGAGTTGGCCTTCATAACAGCAAAATGTCCGCCAAGGGAAGCGGCTATGTCAGCCAGCAGGTCTGTCATCAGTTCGCACTGCATGCCGGTATTGCCATCAGAACCGATTTCCTCCTTGTCAGCCAGGATCACCATGGTGGTGTGGCGGGTGTCATCGGTATCAAACAGGGCGGTCAGGCAGGGGTAAGCGCATACTCTGTCATCGTGACCGTATGCTCCGATAAGCGAGCGGTCGAGACCCACATCACGAGCCTTGGCAGCCGGTACAGCTGAGAGATCAGCTGAGAGAAAGTCCTCCTCGGTGATACCATACTTCTTGTGGAGAATGGCCAGGATGTTGAGCTTGATGGCATCCTTTTCGGCGCCGGGGTAGGGGCGGGTGCCCAGGAGCAGATTGAGATTCTCAGCGGGAATGGCGCTGCCCAGGGGCTTGGTGCTCTGCTCCTGACCCAGGTGGGGGAGCAGGTCGTTGATGTAGATGACGGGGTCGGATTCATCCTCGCCGATGACCACATCCACCGTGGTACCGTCCTTTTTTGCCACCACGCCATGAAGCGCCAGCGGAATGGTCACCCATTGATACTTGCGGAGACCGCCATAGTAGCGGGTCTTGAAAAAGGCGAATCCGCCGTCTTCGTACAGCGGGGACTGCTTGACATCCAGACGGGGGTTGTCAATGTGGGCAGCGGCGATGCGGATACCTTCATTAATAGGCTCTGAGCCGATGCGGAAGAGGTACAGGTTGCGACCCCGGTTGTTGTAATAATATTTGCCGCCAACCTCCAGCTTCATGCCAAAGGTATAGGGAACGAAACCGTGAGCCTCGGCCATGGCAACGGACACTTTGGCAGCCTCTCGCTCGGTTTTGGCGTCGTCCAGATACTTCATGTACCCGGGTGCATACTCGTAAGCTTGCTTGATGGCTGCCTGATCCGACGCCTCATAGAAATTTGTCTTTTTGTAACCCAGCGACTCTGCCAGAGCCTGAGCCTCGTTTTTTTCCTGATTCTGATTTTCCATATGTATGATGCCTCCGTTAATTTTGTTTTCCTTCATAACAAATATTGAACAGGCCTCGCACACCGTCATCACAGCCGAGGATGTACAGACAGGCCGTTATGCTTCGCCTCCATATAGGCGTTCATATGTTTCCACCGCCCGCATCACCTTGCGGACATACTGCCGTGTTTCCCGGTAAGGAATTCTTTTCAGTTTTCCGTTTTTATCGATGTACCGATCATCCGCCAGCCATTCGTCCACACGTCCGGTGCCGGCATTGTAGGCGGCCAGCGCTGTTTCCCAACTGCCATACCGTGCATACAGTCTGGCCAGCATGTAGGTGCCATACCGAATGTTGGTCTCGGGATCGTACATCATGCCGTCTTCCAGGTGTTCAAATAATATCTCGTCAGTAAGCCACCGGAAGGTGTCCGGCATCATTTGCATCAGTCCAACGGCCCCAGCCTTTGATACAGCGCCGGTATCAAAATGGCTCTCTGTTTTCATGACGGCAAAGATCACAGCTTCGGGAACACCATACATATCGGCATAACAGGATACATATTCATGAAAGGTACGCGGGTACAGCTTTTTCTCCACACATGTACAAATAGCATTGAACAGAAAGCCGAATCCCACCGACAGAATCAATATGGCCGCTATCACCGCCGCATGGGGCGGGTTGCGGAGATCAGGCTTTCTCATGGATTGCCGACCCCCCAGCGGGTAAGCAGGGATGCAAGCGACGGCCGCAGATCCTCCGGCGTGCCATTGTTGTATAACACAGCATCAGCTTGGGAGATGTAAAAGTCATCCGGCTTCTGGGCGCGTAGGCGGGATGTGGCGGCCGGAAAGGACAGACCGTCCCGAGCCATGATGCGGGCCAGCCGTATGTCTGGATCAGCCAATACGGCCAATGTCCTGTCGCATTCCCTGTCAAACCCGGACTCAAACAGCAGGGGAGCGTCCACCAGTACGGCCGGTACACCCTTGCTTTTCCACTCTGCGCATATCTGTCTTACCGCTTCGAGTACATATCCGTGAGTCATCCGGTTGAGATCATCCCTCTCCGCTTCGGCTTCCGGAGCAAACACCCGGGCGGCTAAGGCTGGTCTGTTCAGCGTGCCGTCCGGCATCAGAATGTCACGGCCGAACCGGGCCGTCAGGCCGTCGAGGCAAGGCGAGGGGGGGATCAACAGTTTGTGGTAGACAGCATCCGTGTCAATTGCTGGGATTCCCTGTGCTGACAGAAGGGAAGAAACCGTCCCCTTGCCCGCCCCGGTGGGGCCGGTCAGTCCAATGATATGCATGGTGCTCCTTTCCGCAGTTGCTGTCCGGCTCATGGAACCATGACCTCCCGTCGCTCCCGGTCGGAGTACGTGGCCGCCTCCAGAACATGCATGCAGT
>CAZQAI010000124.1:0-5195 GCA_964591305.1 uncultured Clostridium sp. | reverse complement strand
GGCAGGGGGACACACTGGTCGGCCTTTGCGCCGGAGCAGAGGACAGACCCGCCGGAGCAGCCGCCCCCAACCGCCAGTGCGGGTACCTGTCCTACCTTTGTGTGGCACCCTCTGTCCGGCGGCAGGGGATCGGAAGCCGCCTTTTACATGAGCTGGAGACCTTGCTGGAGGCAAGACCCGGCGTGGAAAAAATTGAAGCCGTTTTTCACAACCCGGTACACCTCCCCTGGTGTCTGCCGGGAACGGAGGGAGACTGGCATCCCTGCCTACCCGGGATAGACATGGCGTCGGAGCTGTACCTGCTGCTCAGGAATCGGGGCTGGCAGGACTTTGCCCAGCAGAATGTCTACCATCAGCGGCTGCTCGGCTACCAAGATCCACCGGCCTTGGCGGCGTCCCGGGCACAGCTTTTGTCGGAAGGCATCGAGGTGACGCTCTACCGGCCGGATCAGCACAGAGGTTTGGCTGATCTGTTTGTCAACATCAACAACCCCGGCTGGGGTGCTCAGGTGCTGACCCATACCGACCAACCCATCGTGGTAGCGGTGGACCACGGTGCTGATGATCTGGTGGTCAGCTACACCGGCCCCCTGTCGGTGGAGGGAATGCCGAGTCGGGGCAATTTCTGCGGTATCGGCACCCGAACAGACTACCGGGGACGGGGCATCGGCAAGCTGGTATTCTGTGAGATGTGCCGCCGGCATGGAGAGGCAGGCGCCGACTTCATGTCGCTGTACACCGGGGAAAACAATCCGGCCCGGCACATATACGAGGCGGCCGGCTTTCGCATTGTACGCAGCTGCGCTGACATGAGAAAGAGCTTGGGTTAATAGCCAACTTTTTTCATGAACTCGGCTTACTGAGTTCGGTTCCTTTCGAAAACGATCCGTTTACGATCGTCTGGCTTATAGTAAGGCAAGGAGGTAGAAAATACATGGACAGACAGGTATTGATCACAGGTGGTTCCCGGGGCATCGGACGCGCCTGTGTGGAGGCATTCCGGGCCGCCGGGGACAGGGTAGCCTTTCTGTACCGTACACAGGATACCATAGCCGATGAAGTGATGGCATCCACCGGAGCATACGGCATCCGGGCCGACATAGCCGACCCTGGCCAGGTACGCCGGGTGGTTGCCAAAGCTACAGAGTGGCTGGGCGGTGTGGATGTGCTTGTCAACAACGCGGGCGTGTCCGTCATTGGCCTGATTCAGGACATGAGCGATGCGGACTGGCGGCGCCTGATTGACACCGACCTGTCAGGTGCCTTTTATCTTTGCCGTGAAATTACGCCGCTGATGGTATCTCAGCACCGGGGTGCCATTATCAACATCGGTTCCATGTGGGGCAGGGCCGGGGCTTCCTGCGAGGTAGCCTACTCGGCGGCCAAAGCCGGCATCCGGGGACTGACCCTGTCCTTAGCCAAGGAGCTGGGGCCCTCCGGCATTACAGTCAACTGCGTGGAACCGGGTGTGATCGAAACCGACATGAACGCCTCCCTGGACAGGACAACGCTTCAAACCCTTTGTGAAGAAACGCCGCTGGGGCGTGTCGGAACGCCTCAGGAGGTGGCGGATGCCGTCCTTTACCTGGCCAGAGCCTCCTTCATCACAGGTCAGGTGCTGGGTGTGGACGGAGGATATGGGATGTAAGGCACCGCCGCATCATCCTGCCGCTCCCGGTTGCCTATCCATAAGCAAATCGCAGGAAAGGTCACATATTTGAGGTATCCCGTATGAGTATGCATTCTTCCAAATATCGTCACGCCAGATCTGCCTTCCGGCGTGTCAAGAGCAAACACCGCCTGTATGTTTTTTATGACATGCAGCATTTTCCGCCTACGCAGCAGGAGGTGGAGGATTTTGTGGGAAGCTGCCTGCACAACGGTGTAGCCAATATCATCCCCCGACTCCCCCGTACCCTCTCCCCCGGTCCCGAGGTACTGGAGCTGGTCAAGAAAATGTACGCTCACTTTGCAAAAGCCGCCGGGCAAAAGATTCATGTGGGCCTTCATCTGGACACCATTCTGGAGCAATCCTACTATCTGTCCATCAGCCCGGAAACAGCTGCTCAAAGTCTTTCCCAGTCGCTGATCCGCAGGGAATACTACTGCGACCCTCATGAGACAGTGCATATGCCACTGCATGGGGGCACACTCATGGCGCTGTTGGCTTACGAGGACGAAACGGCAAGCATCATGGATTTACGGTCATATGTCAAGGACGGATTTCTGGATTACACCGTCCCCAGTGGCAACTGGACCATTGAGGAGTACATCTGCACCTCTGAGCCATTGCGTGGGGAGGCACCTGTTCTGGCATGCAGCCGGATGAGCACGACAGCCGGTATGGAATTTCTGGACGGTTTGATGCAAGCGTTGGGAGGCAGTCTCACCGGCGGGCCGGGACTCGTCATCCAAACGTTATATGTGTCCGATCTTTCCTTCCAGGCACCCAACCGGCGGAACTGGGATGTGGAATTCAACCAGATTTTCACTCACCGTTTCGGATTCGATCCGGCCCCTTTCTACCCCGCTCTGTACCACCACATCGGAGAGCAGGATGCTCACATCAAGGCTCTTTTTATGGATTGCCGGGCGGAGATGCTGCGTTCCGGATACCTCTGTGCCCTCAAAGCCTTCTCCGACAGGTATAATATCCGCTTGATCATCTCCAACGCAGAGCCCAAACTGCCTTCCTGCTCCTGGCTCTGCGGAGATGCGCTGGCCAATCAGGTCTTCTCCCCCTGCGCTGTGCAGGAAAAATCTTACCTGTATGGGTTGAACTCCACACATCTCGCCACTGCAGCTTCCGACAATTACGGAAGCAAGTTCGTGGCATGTGAAATGTTCCGTGACTATACCAAACTCACCCCTCGCCTGGCGTACAAGGACACCCTGAATGTGTTTGGACACGGAGCCAACCTGCTTATGGCACACATGGATGTCGGGAATCCGCTTTTTCGGCATACTCTGTGGAACCGTCTGTACGGAAAACTGACCGGAACCAGCGGACGGTACACCTACCCCGAACTGGTAGCCCGCATACAGTCACTGCTCCGGGGAGGTTCCCGGGTCAACGACATAGCCATGCTCTACCCCATTTATGCGTTGCACGACAAGGTGTACCTCTACGAAACACCCGCCAATGGGCATTTTGAATATCCCCATACCCCTTATTCCTGTAATTATATGGCGATTCTCAACACGTTATCTACCTACGCCGGGCAGGATGTCACGCTGCTTCATCCTCAGGTTCTCAATCACAACTGCACTGTTCACGACGGGACCATTGAACTGAGCACCCGTTACCAGACACAGCATTTCCGTGTACTGATCCTACCGGGCGCCGATATGGTCAGTCTGGAAAATATGCGCAGAATCCGCACCTTTTACGACGAAGGTGGCAAAGTGCTGGCTGTAGGCGAACTGCCACGGATGGCCTTTGAATTCGACCGGCAGTCGCTGTCAGAGGGTCGGGATCCCGATGATTTCACTCTCTCCGATGAGTACGGAACAGCCCACGACCTGGAATTAAGACAGATTGTATGCCATATCTTTGGCAACGAGGTGCTGAACACCGGCATCATCCGGGATTCCTTCTACCACGCCAATGAGAAAGGCGGTGAAGCGTATTACCTGATCTCTAACCGTACCGGAGCCGATGGGTGTGAGTTGACCGACTGCGCCAGCATCCATGATGCGTTGCAATCCTTTCACATTCCCCTGGATGTCTACATGCCTCATATGCCCCGATTTGAAAGCAACGGTGCCTTCAACACCGCCTACAGCGACTTTACCCGGTTGGGGCTGGTGGACTTTATTCCGGGTGGCGGCATGATCAGCCACATACACAAGCGGCGGGACAATCTGGACATTTTCTTTTTCGCCAACACCACCGATCGTGCCTATCATGAGCACATCTACCTGCGTGGTATCTACGCTCCCAGCCGATGGGATCCCCAGACCGGAAAAGCCCGTGTTCTGCATACCCGTTTTGTACGCAACCGAAACGAGATCTACACCCGTATCCACCTCTGTTTACCCCGGGATGAGGGAGTCTTTCTGGTCTCGGATCCTCATCCGCTTGCGGATCGGATTCTGGCGTCTGCTTCTCTCCTCCCCGATGTGACAGAAGACATCAACATGATGGAACGTTCAAACGCAAAGGCCAATCATGACAGCATGGCACACAGGAAAACAGGCTGCCATTCATAGCTTCGCTTTATGACGCGATGTGACTCAAAAAGAACAGGGCTGACAACATGTATTCGTCAACCCTGTTCTTTTATCATACTCTTTCAAAATATACATTCACTTGCCGGTGCTGTAATTTTGAAAACACGTTGCGCAAACCGACGATTATTCCGCATCAGCGGCCTTTTCGGACTTAGTTGCCTTGTTGGCTTTGCCGTCGGTCTTGCTGTCTGCTGTCTCAGCCAGCTTCACATAATCCACCATCTTGATGACAGCCATTTCAGCGCCATCACCTCTCCGTGCTCCCAGCTTGAAGATCTGGGTATAGCCGCCCTTGCGGTCGGCATAAAGGGGCGCATACTCACTGAAGACCTTGGTCACAGCGCTCTCGGTGGTAATGTAAGCAAGCGCAGCACGGCGGCTGGCCAGCGTATTCTCCTTACCAAGGGTAATCATCTTCTCTGCAATAGAACGAACCTCTTTCGCTCTGGTGAGCGTGGTAACAACCTGGCCGTTCTCAAGCAGCAGGGTGACCAGACCGCGGAGCATGGCTTTTCTCTGATCGGTCGGTCTGCCGAGTTTTCTGGTTCCGGGCATTTTCGTTGCCTCCTTCTGCTGTATCTTTTACTCTTGAATTCAATTGGAACATCCCGATTCGATTGCCGCATCGGGAAGCTGGGGTCATTCCTCTTCCTTCTTCAGGTCAAGGCCGAGGGAATGAAGCTTCTGAATGACTTCCTCCAGCGATTTCTTACCGAGGTTACGAACCTTGATCATGTCCTCCTCGGTTCGGTTGGTCAGGTCCTCTACTGTGTCAATCCCTGCACGCTTCAGACAGTTGAAGCTGCGTACTGACATGTCAAGGTCCTCAATGGTCATCTCAAGAACCTTTTCCTTCTTGGTCTCTTCTCTCTCGATCATGATCTCAGCCTTCTTTGCTTCATCCGATAAATCCACAAACAAGTTGAGATGCTCATTGAGAATCTTGGCTCCGAGAGAAATCG
>CAZQAI010000123.1:0-5213 GCA_964591305.1 uncultured Clostridium sp. | reverse complement strand
ATGAACGCCGGTTTTCCGGAAAAGTCATCACGATAAATTCAATACATAATAAATATATTGAAAGTTCTTGGGGGTCTGTGCGTTCCCCCGTTCCCCGGCTGAATTGTAACAAAAATATGACAGCTCCGAGGAGGACGGGAGGATGCCCGGGCTCTTGAAAGAAGCTCCGGGATCCTCATGCACTTTCAAAATGGGTATTCCGTGATGTTCGATATGTGCTCCCTCCTATGATGCCCTTTCCTGTCCGCTTCTATTCACCGTCCAGCCTGTATTTGTTTGCCATGGCCAGCAGGATGGCACGGGTGTTGCTTTGTGGATCGTCCAGCACCGCTTCAAGCAGACTGTGCAGTACCCGCCCGGTTTCCCGCCCCGCCGGGATTCCGGCCTCGGCCAAGTCCCGGCCGGTGACCGCCAAGTCGGCCAGACACACCGGATCACGCTGGGCCTCTGATTGACGCACCATCTCAAGCAGGGCGGATGTATCTTCTCCGCGGGCGGCCCGGACGGCCAGAGCATCACAAGTCAACGCCCCCAGGCGGTTACGCAGACGGCGTGCTACCCGGGGGGTAGCCAGTAAAGGGGCAGAATCGGTGGCTGCATTCCGACCGCTGGAGACACATGCGTTTCTGCTGTCATGGATCGCCATGGTTTGGCGGACAGTGGCGGTGGGCAGCCGGAGTGATTGCAGGTTGGACAGGGCATTCTCTGTCGACTGCCGCCACAGCAGGCAGGCCAGCCGCACCGGGACATCCGGCGGCAGGGCGGACAGACAGCCTGTATCCGGAGGTATCGGGACACGGTCATGATCCCGACCGGTGGCAGGATCGGAGCTGCCCGAGCTGGTTGTTTCGTCATACAACCCTGTCCCGCAGGGAAGAATGTAAGGAAACAGGCCCCAGTCAGCCAGCAGGTGCATGCCCCGCTCAGGAGCCGGACTGCACAGAATCTGCAGAAATTCACTGCTGATCCGCTCTCGGGATATGCGTGCAAGGCCGGATGCCACGGCCGGGACAGCAGCCGCCAGGGTGGGATCGGGTTGCAGGCCCAGCTTGACCGCAAAGCGTACCGCCCGCAGGATGCGCAAAGCATCCTCGGTCAGGCGCTCGGTGGGATCCCCCACACAGCGAATGACCCCGGCGATCAGATCCTCCCGCCCGCCAAACAGATCGATGACAGCAAAGTGACGGTTTGATTCCAGGGCTGCGGCCATAGCGTTAACAGTAAAGTCCCGCCGGGACAGGTCGTCCCGGGGGAGGGTATCTGCCGGCCCGGGGTCTTGTATCAAAGCTGCGGCCATAGCGTTGATTGTAAAATCCCGCCGGGACAGGTCGTCCTGAATGCGTCCGGTGAAAGTCACGGTATCGGGGTGACGTCCGTCGCTGTACCCACCTTCAGTACGGCAGGTGGTACATTCTACCGGCAGGGCATTGCCCTGCGTACTGCTTTGACACGGCTTGTTCCACGGAAAGTCCGGCGGCAGGAGAACGGTGACAGTTCCGTGGGACACACCGGTGGGAACGGTACGCAGATCGGCAGACCGACAGATCGCCTCGGTGCGCTCCGGCGGGGTGGTGACGGCCACATCCCAGTCATGGGGCATGCGGCCCATCAGAGCGTCCCGGACACAGCCACCCACAAGGTAGGCCCTCTCCCCGTATGAGCTGAACAATGCCAGAAGGGCGGTTACCTGCGGCGGGCAGAAGCGGTCAAGCGCAGCCGCTCCCCGGAGGCACACCGTGTCCGCCGGGCTTTGCTGTATTTTGCAATCCCTGTTTTGCATGGCGCTCCTCCCTCGCTTATTCGGTGCATGATTATACCATAAATTCCGGACGCAGCCGGTAAACGTACGGCATAGAATTTGTTTGTGCTGCGTCCTATTATACCATAAACGCCGGGAAGAATGTCCGCGTTGCGGACATTCTTCGGGACACAGCCGGTAAACGTACGGCATAGAATTTGTTTGTGCTGCGTCCTATTATACCACATCCCGGCAGGAGCGTCAAGATGGGTGTTTGTCAAAAAAATTCACGAAAAAAACACCATGAATTTTTCGGGAAGCCGCCTTCGTTCATATAATGGTTACAAAATTGTGTTATATTATAGTGTGTATGTTTGTACCCTCCCGGGCGGGAGAGCAAAAGAACGCATGGCCCCATAAGAACCTGTCCTCACCAAGCCATCCCGCTCAGCCTGTGTCGGGATGCACCGGGATTCCCGGGTGGGGTTCGGCGCCGGGGCCCCGGCGGAGACTTATAGTTGAAAAGCGGCGGATCGCCGGGAAAGGATATATTGTTTCCTATGATAAAGATCGAACATCTGGTCAAGAATTACGGCTCAAACTGCGCCGTGGATGACATCAGCCTGGAGGTGGACAAGGGAGAGATCGTCGGCTTCCTCGGCCCCAACGGGGCGGGGAAAAGCACCACCATGAACATCCTCACCGGGTACCTGTCCAGCACCTCCGGCCGGGTCAGTGTGGATGGCATCGATGTGCTGGGCGATCCCCTGAACGCCAAGCGGCAAATCGGGTATCTGCCGGAACAGCCGCCGCTCTACCTGGACATGACAGTGGACGAGTACCTGGGCTTTCATTACGATCTCAAGGGCTGTACCCTCAACCGCACCGCCCATCTGGCCGAAATCTGTGAGGTGGTACGCATCGGCGATGTGCGGCAGCGGGTCATAAAAAATCTCTCCAAAGGCTACCGCCAACGCGTAGGCATTGCCGGAGCGCTGGTGGGCAACCCCAAGGTCGTCATCTTTGATGAGCCGACGGTAGGCCTTGACCCCAAGCAGATCATCGAGATCCGCAACCTCATCCGGGGTCTGGGCCGGGATCACACCGTCATCCTTTCCACCCACATTCTCCAGGAGGTGCAGGCCGTCTGCGACCGGATCGTCATCATCAATAAGGGTCGGATCGTGGCTGATGAACGCACCGAAAACATCACCCGTGTCATTGAGAACAATCGCCGCTTCAATGCCAAAATATGCGGCCCGCAGACTCAGGTGCTGTCCATGCTCAAGGCTCTACCCGGTATCACCTATGCCGAGGCGCTGGCTGAGCGGGACGGAGACGCCTTCACCTACATGATCGAGAACGCACCCGGCGTGGACATCCGCAAGAAGCTGTTCTTTACGCTGGCGGAACGAGGCTGGGCTCTCATCGGCCTGGAAGCGTTGGGGTTGAGCCTGGAGGACATCTTCATTACAGTGGTTAACAAGTCGGACGAGGACAGCACCCCCACCCGCTATACCCGCCGCACCCGGGTCAAGCCACGCAGTGCGTTGGAAAATCAGGTGGCCTCCGACATGGTGGCCGAGGCGGAGCGACGCCGGGGGAGGGACGCCGACTCCCAATCGGAGGATGAGGAACTGTCCTGAATCAGAGGTCGGCTCTTCCCGATATGGCCCGGCCTCCGCATGCGGCGGCCGTCTCTGCGGACGGAGGGTTTCCTTCCCCTGCCTGCTTTCCAAAAAATTCAAGAAAGGCACGGTCTTTGATCATGTTTGCTATTTACAAGAAGGAGCTGCGCTCCTACTTCATCAACCCCATCGGGTATGTATACATCGGCGTGTTTCTGGCTCTGGCGGCGCTTCTGTGCTGCTACACCACCATCATGTCCAGCAGCTATGACATCACCACCTATTTTGCCTACATGCTCATAGCCCTCATCATCCTGATTCCCCTTTTGACCATGCGTCTGTTTTCGGAGGAAAAGAAGCTGCGTACCGAGCAGCTGCTCCTGACCGCCCCCGTGACGCTGACCGGCATGGTGCTGGGCAAGTTCCTGGCGGCCCTGACTCTCTTTGCCTCCTCCCTGCTGATCTCCTGCATCAACTTCATCCCCATCTATGCGGTGGCCTCCGCCGAGCGGGGCAACCAGGATCAGGTGATCACCCACATAGGCCCGGCCACCGGAGAGCTGGTGGGCTGTCTTGTCAGCCTGCTTCTGATCGGCGCCGCCTTCATCGCCATCGGCACCTTTATCTCGGCTCTGACCGAGAACCAGCTGGCCGCCGCCGTCATTACCATCGCTGTCATCGCTGTCATGATCGGTATCAGCTTCCTCAATAACTACATCAATGTATACTGGCTGCGCACGGTGCTGTCCTGGATCTCTGTCTACAGCCGCTTCGGCTACTTCCAGAACGGTCTGTTTGACTTTGCCGCTGTCTTTTACTATATTTCACTGGCTTTTGTCTTCCTGTTCCTCACTGTCCGGATGTACGAGAAACGCCGGTGGAGCTGAGGCGATCCGTACAGTCGCATTCCGAAATCCTTCCTTGAGGAAGGGGCACGGCAGGGGTGGCGGAAGCCCAGATACCCTGCCGCACGAAACATAAGGGAACCTCTCAAGCCTACGATCTGCGGCGAACCGGACGTTTCCGGGGAACCGGAACCGGCGCCAAGCGCCGCCCCGGGCGGCATGCATCCGGCTTTCATGAGGAAATCAGAAAGGATCCGATCTATCATGGCTCAAACTGCCTCGAAAAAACTCCGGCGGCACGGCAGTGTAACGGTTCTGCTGACCGTTCTGGTGGTGGCCTCCGCCATCCTGCTCAACGCCATTGTGACCTCTCTGGCCATGCGTTACCGCTGGTTTGTCAACATGAATCCCACCCTGCTCTACCCTGTTACCGATATATGCTACAGCTATCTGGACGACTACGTCATGTCCGAGGTGAACGAGACCTCTCCCATCCGCATCATCTTCTGCGATGAGGAAGAGAACATCCGGGCGTCCTCCACACAGCTCTTCGTGCTCAACACCGCCGAAGAGCTTTCTGCCCACTACCCCGGGCGGGTGACGATTGAGTATCTGAACGTGTGGGAACGCCCATCCGTCGCCCGCTCCTACGGTGTCACGGCCTCCACCTCTGTGGTGGTAGCCTTTGGGGATGAGTCCCGTGTATGCAAGCTGTCCGATTTCTTTGTCTTCCCGGTAGATGATGCCGAAAATCCTGTGGCTTACAACGGGGAAAAGCGGTTGGCCGTCGCCATGAAAGCGGTGGTCTCCCCCGACGCGCCTGTTTGCTACTTTGCACTCAATCACGGAGAGAGTCTGCCTGACTACTCCCTCATGTTTGCTGCCACCGATGCGGGATACTTGGTCACCTATCTGGATACCCTGTCCTTTGACATTCCCGACAATTGCGGGCTTCTCATCTCCTGCAATCCCACGCAGGACTTCACTACGGTGGACAGCGTC
>CAZQAI010000122.1:0-5217 GCA_964591305.1 uncultured Clostridium sp. | reverse complement strand
TCATCACGATACATTCAATACATAATAAATGTATTGAAAGTTCTTTGGGGGTCTGTGCGTTCCTCCGTTCCCCGGCTGAACTGTAACAGAAAATTATGTAATCCTGATAAGAAAATTCAGAAACGTCGCACATGTGGCATTGCTTTGCCATGTTTCTTCCTGTCCTTCCCTTATTTGTCGGCAGAATGAGATGCATAGACAAGACATCGGATGATAAAATACAAGTAAGGGCAAACAAACAGATAAAATTTACAAAATCGCACTTTACAAATGCCAAAAGGTGAGGTATGATATGGAAGGAAAGAAACGCTGCAGCTTCGGTGGGGAAAAACACAGGGCTCCCGGACACAGGGGGGCATCAGCCGGAAGGCTTTGGGCTGTATGCGGGCTGTGTGCCCTTTTGCTGGCCGGGACGGTGTGGATTTGTGCGGATCACCTTTTCGGCGGGGCGGCACGCAGACTGGTGGGGCTGTCGGATACGTCATCCTCGCTGATCGTGACGGTTCCCGATCTTGTGGGACAGGTCTTTACCGACGGGGCCATGGCGGACACCGACCTTTTTGACGTGTCTGTTACCTATGTGTATGGCGATCAGCCCGCCCGGCGAATCCTTTCGCAGGAACCGGCACCTGGGGTACGCCGCAAGGTGCTGCCGGAGCACACCCGGTGCACCCTCCGTCTGACCGTTTCTATGGGGGCGCATATCCTGCAGGTGCCGCCGCTTGTAGGTCTGGACGGCCGGGAGGCGGAGGGGCTATTGCGCGATCAAGGCTTTGCAGTTCATACTGTGAATGTGCATGACGCGGATCCGGACGGATATGATGATGATAATACCGGCACCCTGCATGCGTTCGGTGAATCCGTTTCCGGCCTGGCCGACGGACAGGCCGTTGGCCTCGGGCAGGTGCTGGCCACTGATCCGCCCGCCGGAACGCAACTGCCTGCCGGGTCGGAGATCGGACTGTACGTCTTCAGCGGTCAGGATACGCCTTCTGTTCTCTGCCCTGACCTGACGGGTCTGTCCCGGACACAAGCCGAGGACGCCCTGCGAGAGGCCGGATTGTCCGTGGGACATGTGACAGCTATTTGCCAGCCGGGAGGGGTGCCGTCCGTGTCGTCTCAGGACCATGTGCCCGGTACCTGGCTGCCCGCTGGAACCGAGGTCTCCTTTACCGTCATCCTCCCCACCCCTTGCCAGGACTCTGTGTCCCCGGAGGAATCTAACCATACACCGTGGTGGTATGCCTTCCCATGGTGGTAAGGGAACAAAAGAACAAAAGAAAGAAGGAACGCCAGAACCTTTCTTGAAAGAAAGGTTCTGGACTCCAAAGAACTTTCTGGCAAAAATTTGATTATCAGGGCAAGCCGCGAGGTATTTGGGACAGCTAAGAAAAAGAACGCCAGAATCTTTCTTGAAAGAAAGGTTCTGAACTCTTCAAGAACTTTAAACAAATTTTTTAAAGTTCTTTGAAGGAGGGGTGCGGGGAGGAAACTTTCTTTCAAGAAAGTTTCCTCCCCGCAAAGAAAGTATTCAATATTATTCCTGAAGGAGCATAAAAGTGGAAAAGTACAGCAGGAAAAAGGAAATACAGATGGAAAAGGAGAATGAGAGCATTCTCTTTGAAAATCAGAAGATTGTCGATGTAGACATGGAGCATGAGGTCAAGAAGTCCTTCATTGAGTATTCCATGTCGGTCATCATGGCGAGGGCCCTGCCGGATGTGCGAGACGGCATGAAGCCGGGTCAGCGGCGGGTCATGTACAGTATGTACGAAGATCATCTGACCTATGATAAGGCTACGCGAAAGTCGGCCACCACGGTGGGAAATGTGCTGGGACGCTACCATCCACATGGCGACAGCTCGGTATACGGCACCATGGTGCACTTGGCTCAGCCTTTTTACATGCGGTATCCTCTGATCGACGGAAAGGGAAACTTCGGCTCGATTGACGGAGATCCGCCTGCCGCATACCGGTATACCGAATCCCGTATGACGCGGCTGGCCAATGAAATGATGCGCGATCTGGATAAGAACGTTGTGGAGATGGTACCCAACTTTGACAACCGTCTGAAGGAACCGTCCGTCCTGCCCTCCCGCTTTCCCAATCTGTTGGTCAATGGTTCCATGGGCATCGCGGTGGGTATGGCGACCAACATTCCCACCCACAACCTGCGTGAAGTGATCGACGCCACTGTCTACCGCATGGATCACCCCGATTGCTCAATTCCGGATCTGATGCAGTACATCAAGGGCCCGGACTTTCCAACATATGGCACTATTTACGGCACCAACGGTATAAAGGAAGCCTACATGACCGGAAAGGGACGTGTGACGGTGCGGGCCAAGGCCGAGGTGGAGGAAGACAAGCGGCGGATTGTCATCACTGAAATTCCTTACGGCGTCAATAAAAGTCTTCTGGTGGAGGCCATGGCGGGTCTTGTCAAGGACAAGCGGATCGAGGGTATCACCGACATCCGGGATGAGTCCGGGCGGGACGGCATGCGCATCGTGGTGGAATTCAAGCGGGAAGCCAACGGGCATGTGATTCTCAATCAGCTCTACCGTTTCTCCCAGCTGCAGGATACCTGCGCCATCAACATGCTGGCACTGGTTCACAACGAGCCAAAGGTGCTCAGTCTCTCTCAGATACTGGATCATTACATAGCCCACCAGGAAAGTGTGATCACCAGACGGGTGCAGTTCGAGTTGGATTCCGCCCTGCACGAGGCGCACATATTCGAGGGCTACAAGCTGGCCATTGACAACATTGACGAGGTGATCTCTGTCATCCGTTCCTCTCCTGACACGCCTACCGCCAAGCAGAACCTGATGAAGCGTTTCAACGGCCGGCCGGATGGGGCGGAGGGTCTTGATCTGGCTGCCTTCGCCGCCGAGGAAAACCCCGGTCTGACCGAGGAGCAGGCATCTGCCATTGTGGCCCTGACTCTGGGGCGTCTGTCCGGCCTGGAGCGGCAAAAGATCGAGGACAGGCTGTCTGTCCTGTATCAGAATATCGGCGAATTAAAAGCCATTCTGGCCGATGAGAACCGCATCAAGCAGATCATCCGGGACGAAATCATAGAGATCAGAGACAAGTACGGCGACGAGCGGCGTACCCGCATCGAGGCGGTGGAAGATGAGATCATCGACGAGGATCTGGTGGAGAAACATACCTGTGTCATTACCCTGACCCACGGCGGGTATGTCAAACGGCAACCCACGGATACCTATACAGCCCAGCACCGGGGAGGCAAGGGGATTTCCGCCATGACCACCAAGGAGGAGGATTTCATTGAAAAGGTGATGTCCGTGCACTCCCATTCCCATATCATGCTGTTTACCAGCGGAGGCCGGGTGCAGACGCTGCGGGCGTTCCAAATTCCCGAAGCCTCCCGGACAGCCAAGGGAAGCCATATTGTCAATCTCATTGCGCTCAATCCCGGGGAGAAGGTCACGGCCATGATCGCCGTGGACGGCTTCAACGATGGGGAGTACCTCATGATGATCACCCGGCAGGGGGTCATCAAGCGAACCCTGCTGTCCGAGTTTGAGTATCAACGCAAGGGCGGCAAGATCGCCATCACGCTGGACGAGGGGGATGAGCTGCTGTACGTCCTCCACACCTGCGGCCACAATGAATTGCTGCTGGCCACTGCTCAGGGCAACGCCGTGCGGTTTGACGAGGGACAGGTGCGTCCTATGGGACGGACAGCCCGGGGCGTTAAGGCCATGTCCCTGCGTGGGGATGACCGCATTGTGGGCGCCGTGGTGGTGGATGAGAACAAGCTGCTTGTGACTGTGACCGAAAACGGCTACGGTAAGCGGACGCCCTTCGACAATTTCCGAGCCATGAAGAATCGGGGAGGCTCAGGCGTGGTCTGCCAGAAGTGCACCGGAAAAACCGGCGCTCTGGCAGGGATTCTGACCGCCTCGGACGACGATGATCTGATGATGATCACCGATCAGGGCATGGTGATCCGCACGCCGTCGGAAGACATATCGGTGCTGTCCCGCACAGCCTCCGGTGTCATCCTGATGCGCATGGAACAGGGACAGAAGGTGGTTAACCTGACAAAGATCGCCCGTTCTGATGAGGAGAGCAAGTCAGGACAGACCACTCAGGACGATGTGGACGGGCAAGCTGGTTCGTCCGGTGTGGCAAGGGAGGACGAATCTGACAGCGGTCAGGAGTCCGGCGCATCCGACGCGGAACCCATTGACATTCTGGATATACAAGATGAGAGCGTCGGCGGAGGAGAGCACGATGAGGAGTAAGCCGGGGAACCTGTGGAAAAACATGCTGTCCTTGTGTCTTGCGGGACTGCTTCTCTGTCTGGCAGCCGCGCTGTCCTCCTGCGGACAGAGAGCACCGGAGCTTGCCGAGGTGTATGACCGGCTTGTGGAGCTGATCGACAGGTCTGTGGATGTGAATGTCCTGCTGTACGGAGCAGGTCTGCCGGTGTACGGGCGAGGCACAGCCGAGGATGCGTTGATTCACCGGTACTACGGGGTGGCCGACAACGGCACGGTGTATGTCACCCCATATGCCCGATACGCGGCGGTGGAGGACATGAAGACCGCTATTGCCGAGGTGTACAGCGACGAGTATGCGCAGTCCATGATCGAAACCCTCTTTACCGGTTACATCCTGGGGGATGGCAGCAGCGGCATGCTGCCTGCCCGCTACCAGGACAGCGCCGAGGGACTTTTGATGAGTGAGGACTACGAGCCGTTGGTTTCAGGTGTCCGCATTTTTGACTATTCCAGCATGGACATTCAGCCCTCCAGTACCTCCGACTACCTCCGGGTGTCCATCCGATCCCGTTCCGATGCCCCCGACAGCCAGTGGCAGGTATCCTCTCTTTGCTTTGTGAAGCAAAACGGCACCTGGTATCTGGACGGACCAAGCTGCTGAATGGGCGCGCCTGTGGGAGGACGGCGTAACGTGACAGACATTTCAAATCAGAAAACAGGAACAATCAAAACGCCGGGGAGGGCTTGTTACAGGAGGCCCTTCCCGGACTGTTTTACGCAAGGATACTTTTGGCAAGCCAACAAGATAAGGATAGTATACAAGTAACTTGATAAGAAAATTGTTACAGTTCAGCCACCCTCTATAGTACGCTCCCTTTTCCACTGTAGAGTGGGGCGAGGGGCCCCGCGACCGCGTTTAGGTTATGTTGGGTGCCATGAACGCCGGTTTTCCGGAAAAGTC
>CAZQAI010000121.1:0-5242 GCA_964591305.1 uncultured Clostridium sp. | reverse complement strand
CCCTCGCCCCACTCTACAGTGGAAAAGGGAGCGTATGATAGAGGGTGGCTGAACTTAACCATATTATAAGTTATAGTTCAGCCGGAGGAGGGAATCCCTCCACTACCGTTCGGTGAGATACATGGAGGCGTGCAGAGGGGTGTTTTCCCGTCCCCGGCGGAAGCTTTATCTGCGCTCCCGTCTTCTGCGGATGACGGCAGGCAGAACCAACATGGTAAGCAGGACAACAGGAGAGATACCCAGCAGGGAACGGCAGCCGCCGGCAGAAGGTGCCGCAGTTTCGGTAGTTTCTTTGTCGTTCTGTGTCCCCTCTGTTGTCGGAGCTGTGTTCTCATCGATACGGTCAGTTTCGGGTGCATCAGACGCGGACTCGTTGTCTGTCTCGGTTTCCGACTGTATACCGGCATTTTCCGCAGTGCTGATGTAGGAAAATTTGAATCGTCCACCGGGAGCTACATCACCGGACACATAAAAGTCCATGATGTCACCCGAGAAGGCGGTGTACACATAATCCGTGTCGCCCTGTTCAGCCTGATCGGCTTCATCATGCACATTGTCGGTCCAGGTGAAGTTGACGGTAAAATCATAGCCGGTCAGACCCAATGCGGACTTGGGGACGCAAATGGTCATGGTCTTGCCATCTACGGTATACGTCACATCAGCCACCTTCTCTGTTTCATAGCCGTTTCCGGTGAATTTCTCCAAAACAGCACTCGTGGCGGTGGGAGAAGTTTTATTGATGACGTAATCAAAGGTCTCCCATCCCTGATTGGTTTGATCGGAGTCAATGTACAGCACCATCCACAGCGGGTCAGTGTAGGGGGTGATGGCCTCGTTGCACTCCACCCAGAAGTACACGTTTTCATCGTCACGGGCGATGCGGGAGCCGATGATGTCATTTCGCCCGGAGTAGTCCACATAGTGGCATCCGGCATATCCATCGGCATCTCTGTCATCGGTGTTTCCAATATAGGAGGCGTAGTAGGGGCCTATATTCTCCCATTGGGCAGCACCGGCATTCATGTCGATTGTAGCGGCCTGTGTGGGGGTGGGAATGGGACGGCAACCCTTGAAGCGGCGGACATAGTTGACCAGAAGGTAGTAGTAGTTGTCCTTCAGATCGCCCTTGGTAGGTTCAATGTCCCGGGAATACTCATCGTTGCATTGATCAGGGAAGGCGTTTTCCACAGCGGTAGACAGTCCCTCCGGCCAAGTCTTATAACGTCCTGCTATCCACTCATTCCAGCCCGTCACAAAGACCACCTTGGGGTCCACCTCCAACGCATAGTCGAACTGTTCTGAGAAGTTGTACCCCCATAACTTGGCTCCTTCCTCGGTATGGTAGCCGGTGGAGGTGTAGGAGCGTCCGATGATATTTTCGCCGTTCATGGCAGCGATCTGATGCTGGACATAGTTATGATTGACCGCGATGCCCACCGTGATTTGCTCTACCTGCTGATTCTTCTGATTCTCACGTGTGCCGTAGTAAATAGCCTGCGGGTAGGTAGATAGCCAGCCCCAGGCGCCAAGGCTGGGAGAATTGTTGATATATCCGGCATAATTGGCACGGAAGGTGAAGAAATTCTTGATTTCCTTTTCCACGTTGACCGAGTTGCTGAGCAGGTTTCCGGAGACGTGTGCCATCAGCATGGGTTTTCCTTCCCAGTAGAACCACAGCTTCTGGTAGTCACCATTTCGGTAGAAATCGGTATACAGATCCTTGAGCTGTGTCTTGGTGTCCTCGCTGGCGGAGAAGGGAAGCATGAAGGAAACCTTGGGCGTCAGCACACCGTCATCCATGGCTTGAGACCAGGTCTTGAACAGAGGCTGATAGGAATTGCGCCAGGTGAAGGTGCCGTTGGTGTTGTCGGCGAAAATGGTGTCGACACCGGCATTCGCCAGCATCTCAGCCTGCCTGCGGAGCACCCAGGTATCGTTGGTCTTGTAATAGCCGTATATGGGTTGATTCCAGAAGTGCTGATATCCGGATGTAGGCCAGCCGGGGTAGTCATAATCATTGAGCGCTTCAGGGTGCTCATCCAGAAACTCCTGATTGTTGAAGGGCTTGAGAGAGGCTCCCTGAGAGGCATGCCAGGTCCAGTAAAACATGGCCACCGTTTTGTCCTCGCGAGGATCGCCCACATCGGCATTGGTCAGGGAAGTGCGTCCCAACCCATCAGTGAAGACCCAGGTATCAGGCATAACCTCATGGGTATAAATCAGACTGTCCTCGGGAATGACATATTCTGCGGGGGGTGTATGATTGCCGTCAATGGCATCAGCGGAAGGCTGACATACACCAAACGGCTCACTCAGGTTTTCCACCAAACAGATGCTTAACTCCGGCTCGGTGTCCTGAGATTCCACACCGCTTATGTACAAAAAGCCGAATGGGTTGACAGGATTCCGGTTGACCCACACACCGGCCTGGCCACGGCACTCGGAGATCAGGAACAGGTACTCTCCGGCAGGCTGGGCGTCGAATTGGACGGTGTTGGTAGCGTTGTCCCTCATGGGGTCAAACACCTTGGTGGCCACAGGATTCTGTGCCACAGTGGCGTCATAGGTATCCGCCCAGACATACAGGGACAGGCGGCAAGCAGAGTCGGTGGTGGTCCAGGTAGGCATGTTGAAGCTGAAAGCGGTGAATTCGCCCTGTACCAGGACACGGTATCCCATGGCATCATCGATCTGTGCGGCATCCCGGGATCCTGTGCCGTTCTGGATGCTCTTGTTATACCCGGCTGCTTCCACATGGAGCATGGAGCCAGCAAACGCTGACAGTACCATGAGAGTGGTAAGAAACAGGGAAAGTATACGCCTAAAGTGAATGTTACTCATAAAACTGCTTCCTTTCTTACGTGCTGTACATGTGATGCATGCTGTGTGTGTCTTTTGTGCATGATGTTGCCTGACGGCTGGATAAACAGATTGTCTGCTTATCGGTTGAGCAGCATGGTGATGGTCAGGGTCAGCATGGAGCCCATCATCAGAATGCTGAGAACCCAGGCCATGATCTGTGCCCAGAGCCTTCTTGTGGACTTTTTCTGTTTGTCCTTTTCCATGATCCTACCTCCTTTCGAATGATCCGTAATGGCTTAGTCCGGGGTCAGACACACTATGTGTCGATTTTGATTTGCTGAATCTCAATGTTCTTTTCCTCCAGCAGAGTGCCCGAGGCTGGCAGCTTGAGTTTCCTATAGGATTTGACATTCTGAAATTCATCGCCAAAGTCTACCCGGGCTGTCCGGAGTGTTTGTCCTTTCTTGAGTGTGATGAGCTGATTCCCGCCTGAGGTGCGGGTTGCCATGAGCGGAATGAGGGAAGATTTGATGAGAATGGCACGGTCAGCACTGGAGATCAGCAGGATGTCCAGCGGTGCTCCCTCTTTCTCACAAAAGACAGCCACAAGAGGGGATGCAGAGGAACAGGCGCCCGTCAGCTTACGGCGGTTGCCCTTGGTTTTATATGCAGTGACCGGCACCCGAACACCCTTGCCATTGGCAAAAACAAAGACCATGTTCTCCCCCTCGGGGTAGTCGTTTCGTATTTCCATGTACAGAGGCTTCTCTCCCTCGTCCATACCTAATTTGCTGGGCAGAAAGTCGCCCATCACAGCGGGCTTGACCACATCAAAGGCGGATACCTGTGCCCGATAGACCTGTGCCCGATCGGTGAAGAAGACCAGGTCATCGCGGTTATTGGCTTCCAGTGTCCGTATCACTTGGTCTCCGTCCTTGAGCTTGTGTTCCGGATTGGCGGTCTGTATCCGACTGCTGACAGCCAGCTTCTTGAAGTACCCTTCCTTGGTGAAGATCAGACAAACCGGGAAGTCATCGATTTCGTCTTCCTCCGGAGGCTCCGGCAGGTCATCCGGCTTGATGATCTGAGTCTTGCGGGGTTGTCCGTACTTTTTCTTGATATCCTGCAGTTGGGAGGCGATGACCTCCCGAAGCTTGAGATCATCTGCCAGAATGTCCCGTGTGTCGGCAATTTCACGACGCAGATTCTCCATCTCTGCGACCCGATTGAGAATGTACTCCCGGTTGAGATTCCGGAGCTTGATTTCTGCAATGAAGTTGGCTTGTATCTCGTCAATATCAAAACCGCTCATCAAGGAGGGGATGACATCCTCTTCCTTCTCTGTTTTGCGGATGATGCGGATGGCCTTGTCAATGTCCAGAAGCACCTTGGCCAGCGCCTCCAGCAGGTGAAGCTTGTCCTGTTTCTTAACCATGTCATAGGTCAGTTCACGCCGAACACACCCGGTGCGGAAGGAAATCCATTCCCGCAGAATTTCAGCCACGCCCATCTGTCGCGGTGCGGCATCGATCAGGATGTTGAAGTTGCACTTGAAGGTATCCTCCAGGGGAGTGAGTTTGAACAGGCGGGCCATGAGCCGGTCGGGATCGGTCCCCCGGCGCAGATCCAGGGTCAACTTGAAGCCGGACAGGTCAATTTCATCCCGTACGTCGGTGACTTCCTTGAGCTGACCGGATTTGACAAGGTCGGTGATCTTATCAATTATTTGTTCGATGGTAGTGGAGTAGGGAATCTGAAGGATGTCGATGCAGTTGGCCTCCGGGTCGTACCGGTAACGGGCTCGCACTCGGATCGGCCCCTGGCCGGTTTCATAAACCGTTTTCAGAGCGTCATGATCGTATATCAAGGCTCCACCGCCGGGGAAGTCCGGGGCCTTGATCAGCTCCATCAGCTTCTCGGTGGTCATGTTGGGCTTTTTCAAAAGGGCAATAGTGCCGTCGCACACCTCGGCTAGGTTAAAGGAGCAGATGTTGGAGGCCATGCCTACGGCGATCCCCATGTTGGGAGAGACCAGCACATTAGGAAATGTGGTAGGCAGGAGTACCGGCTCCTTCATGGTGTTGTCGTAGTTGTCCGTCATGTCCACAGCGTCTTTGTCGATGCCCTGGAAAATTTCCTGACAGAAGGACTCCAGCTTGACCTCGGTGTACCGCATGGCGGAGGGCTTCATGGAGGTGGAATACTGCTTGCCGAAGGCGCCTTTGGAGTCGACAAATGGATGAAGCAAAGATTCGTTGTCTCGTGTCAGACGCACCATCGTTTCATAAATAGCGTCATTGCCGTGGGGATTCAGCTGCAAGGTCGCACCCACCACGTTGGCACTCTTGGTTCGATGTGCGGAGGGGGCCATCAACCCCATTTTGTACATGGTGTACAGCAGCTTGCGGTGCGAAGGCTTGAAGCCGTCAATCTCAGGGAT
>CAZQAI010000120.1:508-5293 GCA_964591305.1 uncultured Clostridium sp. | reverse complement strand
TCCGTATGTGGATAAGGAGCCCAACATGGTACTGCTGGAGGCGGTGAGAGGCGGGAAATCCCGGATGACTGTGGAACCGCCGCTGATCGTCTTTGAGAGTCAGGGCGTTTACACATCGGAGATCCGTGAGAAATATGGATTTTAGGAGGAGCTTGTATGTCCGGAACACTATATCTGTGCGCCACTCCCATCGGTAATTTGGGGGATATGACACCCCGTGTCATAGAGACCCTGCGGAGCGTGGATGTGATTGCGGCGGAGGATACCCGCAACAGTATCAAGCTGTTAAATCATTTTGACATTCATACGCCTATGACCAGCTACCATGAATACAATAAGATCGAAAAAGGGAAAATGCTTATAGGGCAGCTCCTGGACGGGCAGAATATCGCACTGATCACGGATGCCGGGACACCGGCTGTCTCTGATCCGGGGGAGGCGCTCGTGCGGATGTGTCATGAGAGCGGTGTCGCTGTGACCTCTCTGCCGGGAGCGGCGGCATGTATCACGGCGTTGACCTTATCCGGACTTTCCACCAGACGGTTTTGCTTTGAGGGGTTTCTGCCCGCCGACAAGAGGGAAAAGAAGCTGGTGCTGCAGGAGCTTTCCGAGGAGAGCCGCACGGTGATTCTCTACGAGGCGCCGCATCATCTGGTGCGCACGTTGGAGGAACTCTACGAGGCGGTGGGGCAGCGGAAACTCACACTCTGCAGAGAGTTGACAAAGAAGTTTGAGACCGTTATGCCCACGACGCTTGAGGACGCCATCGCCTATTACAAGATGGAGGAGCCCAGGGGAGAGTATGTGCTGGTGCTGGAGGGCAAGAGCTTTGCCGAGAAACGGCAGGAGGAGATTGCTGCCTGGGAGGACATGAGCATCGAAGAGCATATGGCATATTATGAGAGCCAGGGCATGGACAACAAATCCGCCATGAAGCAGGTGGCCAGAGACCGGGGCGTTGGCAAGCGGGAAATTTATGCATATTTACATGGAGAGGCGGGACAGGGCGTTGAGTAATTGTGACATGTGTGTCAATTATGTATATGACGAGGACTATGAGTGCTATTGCTGTATGGTGAATCTGGATGAGGATGAGATGTACCGTTTCCTCACCGGCAGCCAGCGGGAATGCGCTTATTTCAGACTGGATGATGAGTACGGAGTAGTGCGTCATCAGATGTGATCGGGAGGACGTATATGAGATTTATGAAACAGCTGTCGATCATTTTGACGGTGTCTTTTATTGCGGAATGGATGGAGTATCTGATTCCCATTCCCGTGGCCGCCAGTGTCTATGGACTGGTGCTGATGCTGGCGGGGCTCTGGACGAAGCTCATACCCTTGGAAAAGGTGGAAGGCGCGGCGGATTTCCTGGTGGAGATCATGCCCATTCTTTTTGTTCCGCCCACCGTGTCCATCATGACCAGTGTGGAGGAGATGAGACAGATGTTGGTTCCGCTGTGTGTCATTTCAGTGGTGTCCACTGTTTTGATCATGGCGGTGACGGGAAGAGTCTCTCAGGCGATCCTGAGCAGGAAGAAGCCCAAAGGGGGTGCCGGGGATGAATGAGATGCTCTTGCAGTGCGGATTTTTCGGTGTGGTTCTCACGCTGCTCGCCTATGAGATCGGGACGTTGGTGAGAAAAAAGTGTAAAATCGCTATTGCCAATCCGCTGTTGATTGCAGTGATATTGATTGTTGGTTTTTTGGTTGTATTTCATGTGGATTATGAGACCTATGAGAACGGCGCAAAGTATATCAGCTATTTTTTGACGCCCGCTACGGTGAGTCTGGCGATTCCGCTCTACCGCAGGCTGGAGCTTCTGAAGAAATATCCCAAAGCGATTTTAGTGGGGATCTTATCGGGGGTGTTCACTGCCATGGTGAGTATTTTCCTGATGAGTGCGGCATTCGGTCTTGACCATACCCAGTATGTGACATTGCTGCCCAAGTCCATCACCACGGCGATTGCACTGGGGGTATCGGAGAAGCTGGGGGGAATTTCGGGTCTGACTGTCGTGGCAATCAGCATCACAGGGATTTTGGGAAATGTGGCGGCGGAGACGATCTGTAAAATCTTCCGCATTGAGGAGCCCATTGCCAGGGGGCTTGCCATCGGAACCGCCTCCCACGCCATGGGTACCTCCAAGGCCATGGAGCTGGGTGAGATTGAGGGAGCCATGAGCAGTCTGTCCATCGTGGTGGCGGGCGTCATGACGGTGATCGCGGTGCAGTTGTTTGCAGGTTTATTATAAAGACGGCAAAAAAAGACCATCCCGGGCATGCCCAGCCGGGGGATGGTCTTTTTGCTGTTTCAGCAGATCGTCAAAATGGTCTTGCCTTTGTTAAAACAGGTACCAGATTCCGCCGTTCGACGGTTTGATGACCGTTACGGATTTGGAAGCGGTCTTGTTGCAGCAGGGCAGCTTGACGGTTGCTTTTACCTTGAAGCCGTCCGAAGCCTTTGCCTCGGTGTCGTCTGTGTAAATTTTCGTTGTGGTCGCCTTGTCCGTGGTGGGAAGGAACCCTGAAAAGCTATAGGAACCAAGGGTGGTGTCGATCGTGATGTCGATCTCTGCATCTAATCCCACGTTCTTGCCCTTGGGGGCGGAAAGTGTAGTCACATAGCCGGGCAGGGTTATCAGTGCGTCATTGTCCAGCAACGCGATGGGACAAAGCGCGAAGGCACCGGTTCCGGTCGTGTCATCCAGCTTCAATATAGTAAAGTCGAGCACCTTGCGGATGATGGTCAGGCTAAAGACAGCGGATGCACCGCAGCCATCTGCTGCCTCGGCGATTACATATGCGGAAACCGCATTTGTGTATTCGGATGCGTTTTTGCCAAGGGATTTGGCCTTGACGGTACCGTTGCTCACGGAGATGATGTCCTTATATTTTTCCGGAACACTCCATTTAATCTTGGAATTTTGAGGAGTGCCGAAGCTATTGCCGGTCAGTGCGGTCAGCTTGATGGAAGAGCCCACGCAGACATATCCGCTGTTATCCTCGGGAGGAACAATGGTGAGGCTGGACATCGGTACATTTACGGTGACGGTACAGGTGGCCTTCTTGTTGCTGCCGTCGGTGGCGGTACAGGTGATCTTAGCCTTGCCGCTTGCCTTTGCATAAACGACACCCTTGGAATCTACATAAGCCACGCCGGGTGCGCTGCTCGTATAGGTCACTGCAGTGCTGTCTCCGTCCTTGACTACCGTGTTCAGGGACATTGAAGTAGGTGCATTGTAATTGCCTGAGGTGGTGAACAGCGTCATGGTCTTATCCATGGTGATCTTGCTGATGGGCGTGCTCAAAATAGTGATACTGTGCGTAGCTTTTATCTCAGGGTTGGTCTTGTCGCTGGCGGTGATGACATAGGTGCCGCTTGCGGTCTTGCCTGCGGTTACTTTACCGTTCTTCACGGTCACACCTTCTTTGTCTACACTCCAAACCAGATTCTTGGCATTGGCGGAAGCATTCAATGTCGCCTTCAAGGTTGTGCTCTTTCCAACTGCCAGCTTAGCAGCCCCGGACAGGGAGATGGAAGTGATGGCTGTGGAGGCCTTTACGGTCACCTTACAGATCGCACTCTTATTGCTGCCGTCGAGGGCGACAACCCTGATATCGGTCTTGCCGGGAGCCAGCAGAGTGACATGGCCGGCCTCCACAGAGGCAACGGAAGGATCGCTGCTGCTCCACGAGAAATTGGCAGAGGCGGCATCGGCAGTGTAGGTAACTTTGTAAGTCAGATCTGTGGTATCGCCCACCTGTCCTGTGTAGGACTTGGAGCTTATAGTGAGAGACTTCACATTTGTGGTTTCCACTACCTTTACAGGGTAGGTCTGGCTCGCCAAAACCTGCCCTGTGCTGTCCACTGCGTTTGCGGTGATGGTGTAGCCTCCGGCCTTAGCGGTCTTGGACACAGTCACCTTGCCATTTTTCACGGTCACGCCCTCCCCTTCAGGAGATACGGACCAGTCGATCTTCTTGTATACTGCGTAAGAAGGAGTGGTTGTCGCCTTCAGCGTCAGGCTCTTGCCCACAGCGAGTGCGGTGGTCGGAGCGGACGACTTCAGGGACAGATAGGTGGGAGCGGGCGCAAAGGTGTATGTAGCCGTTGCAGCCTTGCTTGCCTTGCCGGTGGCACGGTTCACGGCAATCGCCTTCACGGTCACCTTCTTTGCGCCGCCGACTTCAATTGCGGAGGTGTACAGGGTTCCGTTTACGACCTCGCCGTTCTTGAGGGCGGGAGTCTTGCCGTTGGTGCTGTAGTAAATGCTTACGCCCTGTGTAGTGGCGCTGCTGATCTCCAGCGTGGTATACTCGGCATTCACAGTGGACTTGTTTGCCAGACTGAAGGTGGGAACCGCGGGAACCGCTGCCGCACTCTGGGTCGTCAGGCCAAATACCTTGGGCAGATAGGTGTATCCTGCGCCGGTGCCGGCGGAAGTGGACTTCACCGCATTGTCTGTCATCACTTTATACAGAGCGTCAACGCGCTCGGTTCCGGTCTTGCCCGCAAGCTCGGGAATCTGATCTGCGCCGGAGAGAATCACGGCAGCTACACCGGCTGCGACGGGGCATGCCATGCTGGTGCCGCTCTTCGCCACATAATCGGAAGTGCCGCCGTTGCCGGTGGAGTAGATGTCTGATCCGGGGAACGCAAGATCGACAGCATCGTTAAAGTTGGTAAAGGAAGACTTTTTGCCGTCCTGCTGCAGGGAGGCAACAGAGCATACATTGTCGTAGGATGCAGGGTACGCCTTGCCGTTGGTCGCCTCGTTTCCTG
>CAZQAI010000120.1:0-498 GCA_964591305.1 uncultured Clostridium sp. | reverse complement strand
ACAGCGATACCTGCGTTGTAAGCGGCCTGAAGCACAGTGTACTCAGCATCGGTAAAGTAGGCGCCGCCCAGACTCATGTTGATCACATCCACCTGATCCGCAATCGCCTTGTTGACAGCGCGGAGCTCGGCGGACATAGGAATAGAGCCGTCGTCAGAGACACTGTACACATAGAGGGAAGCCTCGGGGGCAATTCCGGAGCCGCCCTTGCCGTTGTTCAGATTTGCAGCAACGATACCGGATACATGGGTGCCGTGTCCCTGCGCGTCTGTGGTCGCAGCTGTGATGGTCTCGTCCACCGTGGATACATGCTGTGCGATACGGCCGGTGAACTCCTCATGGTCGTTCAGGACACCGGTGTCGATGATACCGACTTTGATGCCCTGGCCCTTGTAGCCTGCCTGCCATGCCCAGGAGTCGCCCACCATCTCGTGCTGATACTGGTAGTAGGCGTTTGCCTCGCGCAAATAGGGATCATTGTAGCTGTCGAAAAGCTCT
>CAZQAI010000119.1:0-5297 GCA_964591305.1 uncultured Clostridium sp. | reverse complement strand
ATACTTTCTACTGGATATTCCAGTAGTGGGTATCCGCTCTTTTTTGTTTCTCCGACGGTTTACGTAAGTTCCTCAAAAAAATCGTCTATGGAGCAGGAGAGAATCTGCGCAATTCTGGGAAGCAGCAGTATATCAGGGCAGCTTTTTCTCTGCTCCCATTTGGAGACAGTCTGAGGGGTGACACCCAATAGGTCCGCCAGAACCTGCTGACTGATGCCGTTATCTCTCCTGTATTTTCTGATCCGTTCCGATACGAATACGTATGTTTGGTTCATGCGACCCTCCTATCCGCCTTTGACCTGTCCCTGAATCTCCCCGTGAACCTTGCCTCGGATCTGTCCGCAGACATTTCCCATGATGTCACCCATGACCTCGCCGGTGATGTCGCCCATGACATCTCCATGAATGTCACCGTACACCGCGCCCTGGATGTGTCCGTTCACATTACCCGCAATGTTGCCCATGACCTTACCGTCTATGTGGCCGCCCACATCGCCGCCTATGTCGCCGTCGATCTCGGCGTCCGGGCCGATGCCACCTGCCACATCCCCGTTGATATCGCCTCGCACCGTGCCCCGGATGTGTCCGTTCACATTACCCGTAATGTCGCCCATGACCTCACCGTCTATGTTGCCGTCCACATTCCCATTGATGTCGCCGCCGACCACGGCGTCCGGGCCAATACTGCCCAGGACATCTCCGTTTATATCTCCATCCACATTGCCGGTCAGCTCACCGTCCACAAGGCCGTTGAGATCGCCTTGGACATAGCCGACCAAATCACCCAGGATGTTGCCGTTAAAATCACCTTCCACCATGCCGAGCAGATTGCCGTCCAACAGACCGTTGAAGCTGCCGGACACAAGGCCGGACAGGTTGCCACCCAACAGAGGGCAGTTCAGATCCCCCGCCACATGGCCGTTCAGGTCACCGTCGATGTCCCCGTTCATGTCACCGCAGATCTGACCGCACAGATCCCCCATCACCCGTCCGTTCATGTCGCCCTGGATCACGCCCTGCAGGTCACTGTCGATATCCCCGGTCATATCCCCTTCGATGACACCCTCCATGTCGCCGAGGATGGTACCGTTGAAGTCTCCGCTGATCCGGCCCAGAACACTGCCCTGCATGTTCCTGTCCCTTCCTCGCAGAGTGCCCACGATCACATCTCCGTCTACTGTGCCGCATATGTTCCCGTAAATAGGCGCCTGAATGTCCCCGTTGACAGGATCGCTGATCGTTCCCCTGACATTGGTGTATATATCTCCTTCCGGCACAGGGAATGGCCGGATGAAATCGGGGTCATTCATGCGCTTATCGTTCCGGCGGACTCTGTCCCCGTCCCGACGCTTGCGATCCCCCTCCCGACGGTCACGATCCCTCTCCCGGCAGGCTCGGTCGCTTTTCCGGCGTGCGAACCAGGCCTCCCTTTCTTGTTCATTCTCGTTCACGGCTACCGAATATCCCCCTCCCCGGCGGGCTTGCCGAACCGTCTCCCGGCCGGGTTGGGACTTGGAGCCCGTCCGTGCCTGTCCGGCGGCCTTTCGGGCTTGCTCCATGCTCTGTTTGAACTGCGCTTTGAGATCAACCCCCTGCACCCCCAGGCTCGCCAGCATATCCTGCACCATGCTCAATGTCTCGCCCACCCGTTCCATACTGGAGGAGAAAGCATCCCACTCCGCTCCGTTCATGCGATGGCCGGAGTCTCCTTCATTTCGACGGCGATCGTTCTGATGGCGGTGGCTATCATCGGAATCTCCGTTGTCCTCAGTATCGTCAATATCTTCGATATCGCCAATATCTCCAACAGCATCCTCTGCCTGACTGGCGTACTCTTCCGCTTCCTCGGCACTGGCTTTGGCTTCTCCAGCGCTGGCCTCCGCCCGGTCGGCGTCCTGTGCCGCCTTTTCCGCCCGCTCTTTGACTTCATCCCGCAAGGCCTGCAATTCAGCCCGCAGAGCTTCTGTTTCCGCATGCAGAACGCTTTTCCCCTGCATCTCGGCGCTGTCCAGCAGTGTCTCCGCCTCAGCTGCGGTAATGGTTCCGTCTTCCAGCATTTTCAGGATCTCCAGCCTTCTTTCCATTTTGTTCCTTCCTTTCAGACCGATATGGTCATGTGATACTGATTTCATCAAAAGAGCAGTCGGCGTTGATGTATATCACCGGCGCTCCGGAGCCCTCCGGATTCTTATGCTGATCGCGTATTGCGCCAAAAGCCGCCTTTGAACGCACCTCGCCCTTACCTGCTGCGGCAACCGGATACTGAGCCCGCCGAAGGAGCACCGAGCATCCACAACCGAATTATCCTTTACTTCTGCGAAGGGATAGTAAGGAATTGTACCGGATGTTTTGATTCCCATGATATTTGTTCCTTTCATATGTCGTGTTCGTATGGTCGGCCTGTTTACAGCTTTTGCAATCTCTTGGCGGCTTCATCGGCCGTGATACGGTGCTGTGCCAGCAGAGCCAGAATATCCTTTCTGGCCTGAGACTTGTCCGGGTTCTTGGCAGACTGCTTCCGCTCCCCGGACGGTTCTTTTTTCTCTTCGGTATCAGACGGCGGCATGCTGCGGTCAGAAGCATTCTCTGACACAAGGCCCAGGGAGGAGATCAGGCCGTCCAGAGCGGCCCTCACGGTGGGATAAGACACCCCCATTTCCCTCTCCACATCCTTGATACTACCCCGGTTCTTGATAAAGGTCAGAAGGAAACGGGACTCCTCCGGCGACAGGGAACAAAAACGGCAGCCCTCAAACTGTCCTTCCATAGAGGTACCGCAGGTGGAGCAGGAGAGTTTGGTGATAACCAGCTTGCCGTCACATACGGGACATTTATTAAGTGCACGGTACATAAAAGCCCTCCTTGTATATTTCCCTGATTGATTTCGATTGGATTATATCACATGAAATTAATTTTGTCAACACATTTTATTGATTTTTTTAATTTTATTCTTAATTTTTTTGATTTCAATACATATCAAAGTTTATTTTTCGGTCGTCTTATACCGCTGTATGCTTAAATTTTCCATGTCAAGAAAAACAAGGAGATTTTGTAAGATCAAAGCTCTCCTGTACTGCTTCATTTTCGCAACAGGGTATTCATAAAGGTGCGGGGAAAGCTTTCATCAGAAAGCCTTCCCCGCACGGTGTATCAATTTCAATCGTTTGCCTTCATGGCTTCCACCATATCCACATGCCGGATCTGGCGGGACATAATCCGGTTGACCAGCAAGGTAAACACCACGGTGATCAGCAGAGCAAAAAGGTAGCTGTGAGGGTATATGGTACGCCCGAACATGATGGAATCCACCTCCACTGTGCGCACCACAAAGGCGTGAAGCCACACGCCAAGGCCCAGCCCCAAAATCGCACCCAGCAAGGACAGCGTGTTGGTCTCCCGGAAGATGTATCGCTCGGTCTCCCGCTCATGGAAGCCCAGCACCCGGATGGTAGCCAGCTCCCGGCGGCGTTCGCAGATGTTGACGTTGGTCAGATTATACAGCACCACCATGCACAGAAGCCCCGCTGCCAGAATCAGCACCAGCACCACAGCATTGATACTCTGGATACTGTCAGAAAAGGATGCCTTAAGGCTGAGGGAGGAACGCGCATACAGCACCGACAACCCGGCCAACGCCCGGGCGGTGAGTGATTCGGTATCGGCGCCCTCAGCTACCCGGCAGATCACCATGGTCTGCGCCGGCTCCCCACCAAAGGCCGCCGCATATGCCTCTCTTGTCAGGTAGGCATATGCTGTCAGATAGTTTTCGGTGACACCGCTGATCGCAACCTGTGCCCGGAGGCCGTCGGCATTCTCCAGAGTGACAGTGTCCCCGGCCGACACGCCCAGTGTCTCGCAGAGCTTCTCGGTCAGAATGACCCCTTCGCCATCCAGTGTCAGTTCCTTCCCTCCCCGGCGTTCCCGCAGGGTCACAAAATCCGGAAAGATTGTCTCATCTCCCGGCACGCAGAGCGTTACCTTGCCAGAACCACCGGTGGCGATCACCTTCCCACTCTCTTCGGCGTAAGTTGTCCATCCCGCAATCTGGCTGTCGTCCTCCAGAAAAGCACGCAGGGTGTCATCCGCTGTAACTGCTTCCTCCCTGTCGGTCAGGATGCTCAGCTCATACTTGTTGATTTCGCCATATTGCTTATCCACAATATCGTTGATGGAGTCCCGCAGACCAAAGCCAGTGACAAGCAGGGCACTGCACCCGGCGACCCCCACCACCGTCATGATGAATCGCTTTTTATACCGGAACAGATTGCGGGCTGTCACCTTATGGGTAAAGGACATATGCTTCCATATAACCGGAAGCCTTTCCAGCCAGATACGTTTACCTGCCGAGGGTGCTTTTGGCACCATCAGGGTAGCGGGACATGCTCGGAACTCAGCCCAGGACGCCCACAGTGTAGCCAACAGAATGCTTCCGATCGTCACTGGCGCTACCCACAGGGCAATCTCAAGACGGAAGGGGGTCTTGGTTTCGGGCAGGAAATACAGCATGCCATACGCGCTGCTGATGGCCTTGGGAAACAGCCGGAAGCCAACCCCGAAACCCAGTACACATCCTAACACGGAAGATACAAGACTGTAGAGCAGATATTCGGACAGAATCTGTCCGTCAGAAAATCCGATCGCCTTGAGTGTACCAATTTGGGTGCGGTTTTCCTCGATCAGGCGGGTCATGGTGGTCAACGCCACCAAAAGTGCCACCACAAAGAAGAAGACCGGAAACACCTTGGACAAGGCTGCTACCTTCCCTACATTGCTTTTATAGGAAGCAAATCCGGCAGAGTCTTCCCGTGTCCTGATCATCCACACAGCTTTGTCCAACGAAGCCAGTGTTTCCTCTGCTTCGGTAAGACTGTCCCGTGCCTGGATGAGCAGAGCAGGTTCCGGAACAAAAGCCTCCTCATCCGTACCTGAATATCGTGCCTCACAGGCAGTGGCCACCCGGCTCAGCAGCCCAGCCAGGGTCTGTGCCCCAGGCTGTCCGCCCTCCGCAATTCCGGCGGCCAGGGTTGCGGTCCGTTCGGCCCGGGTAGCCGTATCCACCGCCAGCATCCGCTCGGTGCGGACAACAGCCTCCAGCATGCGCACCGTCTGCCGCAGCTGTTCCACCCTATCCTCGGCCTGGGTGCGAAGCGCCTCGATACGTGAGGCCATCCGTTCGTCACCCAGTTCCTGCAGTTCAGCGTTGACAGTTTCCACCAAGGACAGGTACTCCTGGCTGAAGGTGTCCATATCGGCAGCGCCCTTGAGCGTCAGGTAGATGTCACTGTATGTCTCGGAAG
>CAZQAI010000118.1:0-5303 GCA_964591305.1 uncultured Clostridium sp. | reverse complement strand
CTGCGGAAAAAGGCGGTGATGAACTTGCCTGATCCGTCCGGCTCGTCGCCGCCGGAGAAGCCGCCGGGGATGAAGATGATCTGGGCGTCGTCCACCCGGCGGGCGAAGGTTTCCACGCTCCGGGCGATCCCGTCCGCTGTCAGGTTGTTGATAACGAAAATATCAGCCTCAGCGCCTGCATCGGTGACGGCCCGGGCAGAGTCATACTCACAGTTGGTGCCGGGGAAAACGGGGATCAGCACCCGGGGCCGGGCTGTCTTTACGGCCGGAGCCTGTGCCGTCGGACGGTCAAAGTGATAGTCCTCAATCTGTTTACCCTCCGGTGTCAGGTTGCAGGGGAACACGGATTCCAGCCTGTCCTCATAGACCTTCTGGATCTCGCTCAGCGATATGACATCATCCCGGTAACATATGGATGTGACATCTGTCACCTGTCCTACTGTCACGCCTGCTTCCACATCACAGGTCACCTCAAGGAGGAAGGTACCGTAGGCTGTATCGGTGCCGAACAGATCGTCCATGGTCAGCTCCGGACGGAAAGTGAAGCCCAGGCGGTTGCCGATGCACATTTTAAGCACAGCCTCGGCCACACCGCCAAAGCCCAATGCGTAGCAGCCCACAGCCCGGCCGGAACGCAGAAGGGCTGTGACAGTCCTATATACATCGAGAAGGGAAGCGGTGACCGGCAGGCGGTTGTCATCATAGGCGGGAGCAAGCAGAATGACCTTGTGACCGGCTTCCTTGAATTCGGGGGACACAATATGCGCAACCTTATCGGTGGTGACGGCGAAGGAGACCAGCGTCGGCGGCACATCCAGACTCTCAAAGCTGCCGCTCATGGAGTCCTTGCCTCCGATGGAGGCCACACCCAGCTCCATCTGGGCACGGAAGGCACCCAGAAGCGCCGACAGTGGCTGACCCCAACGGGCAGGATCCTTGCCGGGTCTTGCAAAATATTCCTGGAAGGTGAGGTACACATCCTCAAAGGAAGCGCCTGTGGCGATCAGCTTGGATACCGACTCCACCACCGCTAGGTAAGCCCCGTGGAAGGGACTGGCCTCGGTGAGATAGGGGTTGTATCCCCAGGCCATCAAGGAGCAGTCATCGGTGTGGGCGTGTTCAGAGGATATTTTCTGTACCATGGCCTGTATGGGCGTCTGCTGGCAGACCCCACCGAAGGGCATGAGGACGGTACCGGCTCCGATGGTGGAGTCAAACCGCTCAGAAAGTCCCCGCTTGGAGCATACATTCAGATCGGCGGCCAGTTGGTGGTATGCCTTGGTGAAGGATACGGGTATTTCCTTCTTGTAGGGATGTCCTTTTACCGTACAAATATCGATATGCTTCTCGGCCCCGTTGGAATTGAGAAAGTCACGGCTGACATCCACGATCACCTGTCCGTTCCAGGTCATGGTCAGGCGAGGATCCGCCTTGACGACAGCCACCGGTGTCGCTTCCAGATTCTCCTGATCGGCCAGCGTCATGAAGGCCTCCTTGTCCTCGGGCGCGACCACCACAGCCATACGCTCCTGCGACTCGGAGATGGCCAGCTCGGTGCCGTCCAGCCCCTCGTACTTTTTGGGGACAGCGTCAAGATTGATATCTAGCCCGTCGGCCAGCTCCCCAATGGCGACCGACACACCGCCGGCTCCGAAATCGTTGCACCGCTTGATCATGCGGGAAGCTGTCGGGTTGCGGAACAGACGCTGGAGCTTGCGTTCCTCAGGGGCGTTTCCTTTTTGCACCTCGGAGCCGCAGGTTTCCACTGAGTGGGCATTGTGGGCCTTGGAGGAGCCTGTGGCACCGCCGATGCCGTCCCGTCCGGTGCGTCCGCCCAGCAGAATGACCACATCTCCGGGGGCGGGGCACTCACGCCGGACATTGGCGGCAGGTGTGGCGGCGATGACAGCTCCGATCTCCATGCGCTTGGCGGCATACCCCTCGTGGTAGACTTCATCCACGATGCCAGTGGCAAGGCCGATCTGGTTGCCGTAGGATGAGTATCCGGCGGCAGCTGTCGTTACGATCTTTCGCTGAGGGAGCTTGCCCGGCAAGGTGTCCGACACAGGCCGGGTGGGGTCAGCTGCTCCGGTCAGACGCATAGCGCCGTATACGTAGGCACGGCCGGACAGCGGGTCACGGATGGCACCGCCGATACAGGTGGCGGCGCCGCCGAAGGGCTCGATTTCGGTGGGGTGGTTGTGGGTCTCATTTTTGAAAAGCAGCAGCCAGGGCTCTCGCTTGCCATCCATCTCCACCTCCATCTTGACGGTGCAGGCGTTGATCTCCTCCGATTCATCCAGCTTGTCCAGCTTACCCGCCCGGCGCAGGGCACGGGCAGCTAGGGTGGCGATATCCATCAGGTTGACAGGCTTTGTGCGGCCCAGCTGACGTCGGGTGTCCAGGTACTCCTCGTAGGCTGCCTGAACCAGCCCATCCTCAAAGGTCACATGATCGATGGTGGTCAGAAAGGTGGTGTGACGGCAGTGATCTGACCAGTAGGTGTCGATCATACGCACCTCGGTCAGGGTGGGGTTGCGTCCCTCCTTGCGGAAGTAGGCCTGGCAGAAGGCCATGTCATCACAGTCCATGGCCAATCCCAGGCGGCGATTGAGATCGTCCAGTCCCTCCCGGGACAGGTCGACAAAGCCCTCCAGCACCGGAACGGTGGTGGGGATGCCATAGGCGGTCCTCAGGGTGGTCACGGGGGCAAGAGACGCCTCTCTTGCCTCCACAGGGTTGATGACATACTTCTTGATCTCCGCTACCTCGTCGTTGGTCAGGGTGCCGTACAGGAGATATACCCGGGCTGTGCGGATGAGAGGCCGCTCACCCTGGGACATGATCTGGATGCACTGCGCCGCCGAATCGGCTCGCTGGTCAAATTGACCGGGCAGGTACTCGGTCGCAAAGACGGCGCAGGTGCCGTTGGTGTCCAGGGTGTCGGTCACCACATCCAGCTGTGGTTCGGAGAATACGGTGCGCCTGGCATACCCGAACAGCTCCTCGCTGATGTTGTCGGCATCATACCGATTGACAAGACGCAAATCGGTCAGCCCCCGGATGCCCACGATTCCGGTCAGATCCTGAAGCAGAGCCCGGGCTTCATTGGCCAGTTCCCGCCTTTTTTCCACATATACACGGTAAACCATCAGGCCTCTCCTCCTTCCTTGGCTGCTGTCTCAGTATTTTTCTCGCCATGCGACAGGGCGGCCAGCGCTCTTTGCCCTATATCCCGGCGGAAGTACGCGTTCCCAAAGTGAATCCTGGCGGTAAGTGAGTAAGCCTTGTCGATGGCCCCCGCAAGGGTGTCCGCCACGGCAACGGCTCCCAGCACCCGCCCGCCGGAGGTGAGCAGTTTGCCGTCTGTCCGTTTGGCTCCGGCCACATACACCTGCCCGTCAAGGCCGTCCGGAATGGTGATTTCATACCCGGTATCATATTTCTGAGGGTACCCCTCGGAGGCCATGACCACACAGCAGGCGGACTTGTCGGAAAAGCGAACCATGTCAGGAGTCAGTGTTCCATTGGTGGTTGCCTGCATAACGGTAAGCAGATCGCTCTCCAGCAGAGGCAGCACCACCTGGGTTTCCGGATCGCCGAACCGGCAGTTATATTCAATGACCTTGGGGCCGTCCTTTGTGATCATCAGACCAAAGTAGAGACAGCCCCGGAAAGGCCGGCCCTCGACCTTCATCGCCCTGATGGTGGGCAGGAAGATGGTATCCATACAGGTTCGGGCCACCTCAGGGGTGTAGCAGGGATTGGGAGCGACTGTACCCATACCGCCGGTATTCAATCCTCGGTCACCGTCATGGGCCCGCTTGTGATCCATAGAGGATACCATGGGCACCACGGTCTCTCCGTCGGTAAAGGACAGAACCGACACCTCCGGCCCCTCCAGGTATTCCTCCATGACAATGCGGCTGCCGCTGGCGCCGAAGATTTTGTCTTCCATCATGGAGCGGATGGCTGACGTAGCCTCTTCTCTGGTGGCGGCTATGACGACCCCCTTGCCCAGGGCCAGGCCGTCTGCCTTGATCACAGCGGGCAGGGGAGCCGTGGCCGCATAGGCCAGCGCTTGCTCCGCAGTGTCGAACACCTCATAGGCGGCGGTGGGGATGCCGTACTTCTTCATCAGGTTTTTGGCAAAGACTTTACTGCCTTCGATGATGGCTGCATTGGCACGGGGGCCAAAGCAGGGTATTCCCACTGCCTCAAGGGCGTCTACGGCACCCAGAACCAACGGATCGTCGGGAGCCACCACGGCGTAGTCAATGTGCTGCTCTGCGGCAAAGGCGACCACCTTGTCGATCTCCTTTGCTCCGATGGGGCCGCACCTGATGCGATGCCGCCATTTCCGGGGGCGGCATATATGTCGGTCACCTGCGGATTCTCCCGCAGCTTTTTGATGATGGCGTGCTCACGTCCGCCGCCGCCTACAACCAACAGTTTCACAGGTATATGCCTCCTTTATATCAATGGTGGAACAGTCTCATGCCGGTGAAGGCCATGACCATGCCGTAGCGGTTGCAGGTGTCGATCACCTGGTCATCCCGGATGGAACCGCCGGGTTCGGCAATGTAGGACACACCGGACCGATGCGCCCGCTCGATGTTGTCGCCAAAGGGGAAGAAGGCGTCCGATCCCAAGGACACACCGGTGACAGTGTCCAGGTAGGCCCGCGCCTCGTCATCGGTCAGGGGATCCGGGCGGGTCGTGAAGTACTTCTGCCAGTTGCCGTCGGCACAGACATCCTCCTCGTTCTTGTTGATGTAGCCGTCGATGACATTGTCCCGGTCGGGGCGGCCCAGGGTGGGGAGGAAGGGCAGATTCAGCACCTTTTCGTGCTGGCGGAGGAACCAGGTGTCGGCCTTGGTGCCTGCCAGGCGGGTGCAGTGGATTCGTGACTGCTGTCCGGCTCCCACGCCGATGGCCTGTCCGTCGTAGGCGAAGCAGACGGAATTGGACTGAGTATACTTCAGGGTGATCAGCGAGATGATCAGATCCCGCCGGGCGGTGTCGGGCAGCTCTCGGTTGGCGGTGACGATGTGGCCAAGCAGAGCCTCATTGATCTCAAATTCGTTCCTTCCCTGCTCAAAGGTGATGCCAAATACCTGTTTGCGCTCCATCGGATCCGGCACATAAGCGGGATCGATCTCCACGATGTTATAGTTTCCCTTGCGCTTGGTGTGCAGAATGTCCAGAGCCTCGGGCTGGTAGCCGGGAGCTATGATGCCATCCGACACCTCCCGCTTGATCAGCAGGGCGGTGGTCACATCGCACACATCCGAGAGAGCCAC
>CAZQAI010000117.1:0-5312 GCA_964591305.1 uncultured Clostridium sp. | reverse complement strand
TTGTCAAAATCCCACCGGCCGACCTTCCCGGGCTCGGTCACATAAACCACCCGCACCGTACCGCCTAGATAAGGCAGGGTGTCTCCGGCAGCGAGCGTGGCGGTGTTCGGATGGGCAGCGGCCCTGTCGGATACTTTTTTCATGGCTTTCAACAGCCAATTCTCCCGGTCGGCCAGGAAGGCTTCCACACGGGCGACAGGCTCCCTCGGGGGGACAGACATGTGGATGCTCCCGTCAGCCCGCACTCGCAGATTCAGGTTTTTTACCCGTTTACGCTCCAGTTCATAGGAAATACTTACCTGACTGACAGGCAGGGTAAAGGTTTTCCTGATAAGAGTTTCTGACATCATGACCTCCTTGTATACCCGGCGGCCTCGCACCGCCAGGTTTTTTATGCATGCTGAGCTGAACTGTAACATGTCTATTATACCATGCAAAGATGCAGCGGTCAAGGCCCATCCTTGAGAAAAGACAGTGTCGGGGGTGAAGTGCCGTAAATTATTATACATTTCATTTTGTATTTATTCATTTTGCATGTTGACATATCCGCCGTAAAAGAGTATAATAAAGGCAAAGCAAAAGCAAACAATTTTGACAATCCTGATGCACAGATCCTTGAAAACAGTCGCCAAGGAGGCGTACAAAATACACAGAGAAAGGCAGATCACACATATGGCCACGCAGCAGAAACAAGCACGCCGAGAAGCGAGAGAGGCAGTTTTTTGCCTGTTGTATGAGACCGAATACCATGATGGGGAAAACCCGCAGGCCATTCTGACCCGAGCCATGGAGGAACGGGAGCTGCATGACGAAAGTGGCTACCTGTCAGACACCTACCTGGGCGTCATGTCCCACTTGGATGAGGTGGACGAGTTGATCGGGCGGCATGCAAAGGGGTGGCGGACAGGGCGGCTGTCCAGGGTATCCAGAGCCATTCTTCGTCTGGGTGCTTATGAATTGGCTTTCTCTGATGGAGTCCCTCAGACGGTGGCCATCAATGAGGCGGTGGAGTTGTCTAAAAAATTTGATGATGTGCGTGCGCGTGCCTTTATCAATGGTGTGCTGAATGCCATCAAGGACGATCTGACCTCCAAAAATGGAGAGACGGCAGAGAACAGTGCTTCTGCGGCACGTGATAGCTCCGTAGGAGAATCACCCTATGCCGGTACAACCGCCGATACCGGCTCAGCTGACAAGCAAAACGACGGGAACACAGAGAATACCGGGAATACTGAGAATATCGGAGAGCCGGATCATGTCGGTACCTGACGGTATGCCCTGTGGGACACCCTGCTGGGTTGGCTTTGATACCAGTAATTACACCACCTCAATAGCCGTGGCCGCATACGCATCTGACAAGGCTGATATGTCCGATCTGGGCGGAAAGCGACTGACGGTTGCAGCCAATCTCAAAACGCCGTTGCCGGTGCCACCCGGGGGCAGGGGACTTCGTCAGAGCGAGGCTGTCTTCGCCCATGTCAAGAATCTACCCGGCCTGATTGCCTCGTTGCAGGAGGTGCTGGAAGCCGGCCACTACCGGGTGGCAGCGGTGGGATGCTCTTCTAAGCCTCGGGATGCCAAGGATTCATACATGCCCTGTTTCCTGGAAGGGATTGTAGCGGCCCGAGCATTTGCAGCCGGATGCGGTGTACCGACCTACACTTTCTCTCACCAGAGCGGACATATTATGGCTGCCCTGTACTCCTCGGGAATGGCGACGAGGGTTGCCTGGACAACATCTGACACTCCTCAAACAGAGCGGATGCCAACGAACCCGTTCCTGGCCTTTCATGTGTCGGGAGGCACCACGGAGGCGGTGCTTTCTCATCCTCGGATCGATGGGTTTTCCGTGGAATTGGTAGGGGGAGGTGCCGACCTTCACGCCGGGCAGGTCATTGACCGAGTGGGGGTCATGATGGGGCTGTCCTTCCCCTGCGGCCCGGCTATGGAAGCGTTAGCCGTGACATATAAGGGGGAATTGCCACCTATAAAGCTGTCGGTGCGTAACGGTGTGTGCAATCTGTCCGGCCTTGAAAATCAGGCCGCCGCTCTGTGGCAAAAGACGTCGGATGCCCCCCTTGTCAGCGCTTATGTGTTGACATTCATTGGACGCACGCTGCGTTGCATGACAGATCAGATTCAGGAAAGGTTGTCCTGTGCGGGTAACCCATCCCCTTATCCTGTTGTCTACGCCGGAGGTGTTATGAGCAACCGCTTCATACGCCCACTCCTTGAGAGCGGGGCGAAGTGGCAGGTTTTCTTTGCCGAACCCGCATTTTCAGCGGACAATGCCGCGGGTATCGCCCTGTTATGTGCATACAAGGACAGAACGGAGCAGTGCGGTAAGATATCTACTTCTCCTGTAACCACCATGTGATCGAAAGGATACTGTATGCAAGAAACGCAACATCACGCGGCGGCATTGACTGTATCTCAACTCAATGAGTATATCAAGATGCTGCTGGAGAGCAACTCCACCCTGCATGATGTGTGGGTGCAGGGTGAGATATCCGGAGCCAAGTTGTACGCTGGTTCAGGTCACCTGTACTTTTCTCTGAAGGATGAAAACAGTGTCATAAGCGGGGTCATGTTTCGCTCCCAACTGCAAAAGATGCCGTTTGAGCCTGAGAACGGCATGAGGGTGCTGGTGCATGGGAGAATTTCCTCCTATGTACCCCGTGGACAATACCAGCTTATGGCTGAGAGTATGGTGCCGGACGGTGCCGGAGCATTGGCGGTTGCTTTTGAACAATTGAAGGCACGCCTGGGAGCTGAGGGACTGTTCGACCCTGCCCGCAAAAAGCCCTTGCCAACTCACCCCCGCCGCATTGGTGTGATCACATCCCCCTCTGGGGCGGCGGTGCATGACATCATCCGAGTGGCAGGCGGCCGATGTCCCTCTGTGGAGATCCTGCTGTTTCCTTCCCCAGTGCAAGGAGCCGATGCCCCCCGCTACCTGGCCAGCGGTGTGCGGTACTTTAACAGCGTCATAGATGATCCGGCCCAGAGAGTGGATGTCATCATCATAGGTAGGGGCGGCGGCTCTTCTGAAGATTTATGGTGCTTTAATGATGAGAAACTGGCCCGCACCATTGCCGCTTCTGAATTGCCTGTCATTTCGGCAGTTGGTCATGAGGTCGACTTTTCTATTTCAGATTTCGTAGCTGATGTCCGGGCGGCAACCCCCTCTGCAGCGGCGGAAACAGCCGTACCGGATCGGGCAGATCTGTCCCGCCGGGTGAACAGTCTGGCCACTCGCATGCACACCTCGGTTCTGATGCGCCTGGAGCGAGAGAAGGAACGCTTAAACCGGTTGACTGCAGCACGGGTGCTTACCGCCCCAGAAGGGGTGCTGACAACACGTCGGGAGCAGATCGAAGCACTGACCCGGCGGATGGAATTGTCTGTGAGCCGTGAGCTTGAGGCACACCGTCGGGAATTTGCCCGACTGTGCGGCCAACTGGATGCCTTGTCTCCCCTTAGCGTGCTTCATAGGGGGTATACCCTGGTGCAGAACGGGGAGGGTCATGTGGTATCCGCCGCCAGGACATTGACCGTCGGAGAGACCGTACAGATACGCTTTGCTGACGGCGTGGCCGGAGTATGCGTAGAATCGGTCACACTTGGCGGACATATGGCAGATTCTGCCGAATCGCAACTTGAGCAGGAGGAACCCAAGTCTTAAAAAAGCCACAGGCTTTTTTAAGACAGGAAGTTTTGCGTCTTGGCGCTTGGAAAAAGTGCCATTCCGGCAGGAGAGCCGGAACCGTCCCAAAACTTCCACGTCTGCAGAAAGGACATGGTCATAATTATGATTGAAGATAGGAGCATATTGTCCAACATGCCGGATGTCATGCAGAATGACACGGATGATGTGTCGACAAAACCCAGAACAAAAAAGAAGGCTCCGGGAAAGAAAATGACGCCGGACGAGGCCGCTGTAGCCTTATCATATGAGGCCGCCACCGGCCGCCTGGAAGAGATTGTAAAGAGCCTGGAGGGGGGAACGCTGTCCCTGGAGGAGAGCCTGTCTCTGTACGAGGAGGGGGTGGCACTGGTACGCCGTTGCTCAACAGAGCTGTCGAAGGCTGAGCAAAAGGTCAAGGTGTTACGCCGCAATGCCGAGGGAAATATCCAACCGGTGGACTTCAAGGAATCGGCGGGAGACGCCTGATGTCAGGGTGGATATCCGAGCCATACCATACATTTTGTAAGGGAGCCTCAACGCAATGAAGAGCTTGTTTGATACTTTAGCCACTGATCCGTCCACGGTACTCTTGTCCGAATCCCTTCTGAAAGAGGATGCGGCCCTGGCAGAGGGCCTGTTGGATACTCTGTACCGAAGTGGCGGCCGGTGCGACGCTATGCTGGATGAGGCCTGCCGCTATTCCTTAATGGCCGGTGGCAAGCGGGTGCGTCCGGCCTTGACGCTGGAGTTTTGCCGCCTGTTCGGGGGACAGGAGGAGGCAGCCTTGCCTTTTGCGGCAGCCATTGAAATGGTTCATACCTTCTCCCTGATCCATGACGATTTACCGTGCATGGATGACGACGATTTACGGCGGGGCAAACCCACCAATCACAAGGTGTTCGGTGAGGCAACCGCTTTGTTGGCGGGAGACGGTTTGGCGTTGGACGCCTTTGGCCTCATCGCTGACAACATCCACGTATCCCCTGAGATACGGGCACAAGCCGTGCTTCTTCTGTCCCATGCCGCCGGGTGCGGCGGCATGGTGCGGGGGCAGATTATGGATATGTTCGGTGAGACCCATACCCTGACATTGGATGAATTGAAGATACTTCATGCCCATAAAACCGGCGCCTTGATTCGAGTGTCCGCTCAGCTGGGCGTGTTGGCTGCCGGAAGAGAAATAGACAGTCCGGATATGCGTACCGCTGTGTTCTATGCGGAAAAGATCGGATTGGCGTTTCAGATTGTGGACGATGTGCTGGATGCCACTGCCACAGCTGAGCAAATGGGCAAATCTGTAGGCGGGGATGCGGCTCACCATAAGAATACCTTCCTGTCTTTCTATACACCGGATGAGGCTATGTGTCAAGCACGCCGGCTGAGCGCCGAAGCTGTGTCAGCGCTGGATGCTTATCCGAATGCTCGACGGCTGCAGGCTCTGGCTGTTTATCTGGCAAGACGAAACAAGTGATCACCCCGGATGTCTGCTTTGTGAGAGGGTGTATAGAGATCCAAGTCAGCGGTACTTGGTTTAGGCAGGGAGCTGAGTCCCCGGAAAGGATGTTCCGGAAAACCGGAATTGACACCAAATGTGTCAGAAGAAAGGACATAAAGTAAACATGAT
>CAZQAI010000116.1:423-5349 GCA_964591305.1 uncultured Clostridium sp. | reverse complement strand
CTTCTTTCAAGAAGCCCCCCGGGCGCTCCTCCGTTCCCCGGCTGAACTGTAACAGTAAATCCCTGCTGCCCTGGATTCACGATTCAACCGTCTTGATTTTTTTGCCGAAGTATGGTATAATGACACCATTCAGAATATACTGATGGGAGAGAGAATCATGCCATATGGAACCATTCTTTTTGATGCCGACAACACGCTTCTGGACTTTACACGTTCAGAACATGATGCCTTGCAGGAATGCTTGATTGCACGTGGACTACCCCACGATGATGCCGTTATTACCCGCTATGCCATTATCAATGACGAGCACTGGAAGATGTTGGAGCGTGGAGAAATCGGGCGAGAGGAGCTTAGAATCAGCCGTTTTGCTGTCCTCATTCGAGAATACGGCTTTGACTGTGACCCATGTGCCTTGGCCGATGAGTATCTGGTTGCCCTGTCCGGAAAATCCTACTTGATTGAAGGCGCATGGGATCTGTGCCGGCATTTGCATGATGCCTGTCGCTTGTATCTTATCACCAATGGAAACACCAAGGTGCAGGAAGGTCGCTTCAATCCCTCACCCCTCTTTCCTCTGTTTGAAGATATATTCATTTCGGAGCAAATGGGTTGTGCGAAGCCTGATAAGGCATATTTTGATGCAGTGGCCAGCCGTATCCCGGATTTCAATCCTGCTGATACACTGGTGGTGGGGGATTCTCTGTCCTCTGACATACAGGGTGGCATCAACGCCGGCCTCCCCACCTGTTGGTACAACTGCCATGGGAAACCGACTCCGGAAGGCATGAAGATTGACTATATTGTCCACAATCTTTCAGAAATTGAACCCATTGCGTTAGGAAATTCCTGATGCCCGTTGCGGCAAAGTCATCTCTCGGAACCGTGAAAGGAGATTTACACCATGTCCTTATCATCCTCTCTCGCCGCCGCTTCGGTTCCCTTCCTTTTAGATGAACCCATGTCCCGCCACACAACCTTTCGCATTGGCGGCCCTGCCGATCTCTGCGTCATGCCCCAAAACCAATCCGAACTGATAACCGCACTCCGCATATGGGGGACTGGAGAAAGCGGATGCCCTCTGTGTGTGTTGGGGAATGGGAGTAATGTGCTATTTGCCGATGAGGGATTTCGAGGAATGGTCATCCTTACAGGCGGGGTGAAAAATTTTTCTTTTTCACCCGAAGAGTCTGACGGGACGATAACTGTCACGGCCGACTGCGGTGTGTCGCTCACTGCCTTGGCTGCCGCCTGCGTACGGGACGGACGGCAGCTGTCCGGTCTGGCCTTTGCGTATGGAATCCCCGGCAGCGTAGGCGGTGCGGTGGTGATGAACGCCGGTGCATACGGCGGCGAGATGAGCCAGGTTGTAACTTGTGGGGAAGGATATGATACAACCACAGGTGAAATTGTGTATCTTGACCGGGCGGCGCATTGTTTCGGCTACCGTCACAGTGTGTACACGGAGCGTCCGGAGCTTGTGATGCTGAGAGCCCACATGACCCTTCATCAGGCTGATCGTAAGGATATACGGGCAGATATGGATCGGAATATGGCCGCCAGACAGGAAAAGCAGCCTCTGTCATACCCCAGTGCAGGCAGCATATTCAAACGTCCTGCGATTCCTGGTGTATATGTCGGCAAACTGGTAGAGGAATGCGGATTGAAGGGGTTTACAGTCGGGGGAGCGCAAATATCCACGCAGCATGCGGGGTTTATTATCAATCTCGGTGGCGCAACAGCGTCCGACGTACTGGCAGTCATAGAACATGTCAAGAAAACTGTGTGGCAAACATATGGCATTGAACTTGTCTGCGAGGTACGCATCATAGGTGGGAAGCAGGGTGTATGCTCCCGGAGGTTCTATACATGAGTTTCTCTTCATCCATACGGGAAGAGTTATGGACTCTCCCTATTAAAAATGCTTGTTGCCGTAAATCCTTCTTGTATGGTCTTCTTCTCCGGGCCGATCCACGCAACGATGGGGGGATTTCTGCTCTGATTCCGGTCTGCTCCGGCTGCGGAGAGACGGAGAAAGAGATCGTCAATGCCCACATACGAGTCTGTTTTGGGAAACAATCCACTGTAACACCGGAAACCCATGGGGCACATCGATATATCCGGGTCAACCTTGCCTCCCGGCAGGCAGCCGCTTTCCTGCAGACTGTATCTCAGGTGTCCACGGTGAATGACAATGGAACAGCCGATCCGGGTACTGCAGAGAACATCATGAGCTTTCACTGCTCCGCTTGTGCAGCTCTCTTTCTGAGAGGGGCTTACCTGTCATCCGGCACAGCCGGCAACCCGGAACGGGAAGCACAAATGGAATACCGTCTTCCCTCTGATGGACGGGCTGTTTGTGTCGCATCTCTGTGGACAGCGGCGGGCCAGACGCCCGGTGTTGTCAGACAAGCAGACACCACCCGGCTCTTTTTCAAGGGCCTTTCGTCTTTACAGGATGCTCTCTCCTATCTGGGGGCCGTACAGGCTGTATTCCAGCTGTGTAATATCCAACTTGTACGGGATGTTATGCGTAACGAGAGCCGAGCAACCAACTGTGAGACCGCAAACATTAGTCGGACAGTCCGGGCCGGGGAACGCCAAATCGCTGCCATCCGAGAACTGGAAGAATCCTGCCTTCTCCCCGGTCTGCCGCTTGAACTTCAAGAAACCGCTGCCCTCCGAGTGCAACATCCGGAGGTATCTCTTTCTGAACTGGCTGCACTGCATCATCCACCCATAACCAAATCGGGGTTAAACCATCGTTTGGAGAGGATCATGGCATTCCGCAAAAAGGCCTTATCAGAGAAATGACCATCCTATGACGAAAATCTTCGTATCTATTGGAACAGGCTTTTGCCGCAGAGCAGGAGCCTGTTTTCTTTATCCATTTATTATCGACACGATTCCCCTCTTTGCGACATATAATGACATTGGGCCGTCCGGTGTCCTAGGCTGCGCCTGTGGACAGTGGGTGACCATGCTGCTATACAGTGACATGTTTTGGCGGCAGGAAATACGAAACCATGAACAGGCGAAAAGGAGGATGGAACTAATTATGGATAGAAATCAAACATGCGGCTTGTGTGGGCAGCAACAGCAGAATACTTTGGAACAGGAAAGCTGCCGTCGTCAGGACAGCGGATGCCGTAAGGAAAAAGATGAACAATCTGAGAGAAGCAGCTGTCAGCACCGCGGATGGGGATTACACGGGTATCCTTTGAGCATGGTGTATGCGCCTATGCAGGAGTTCCGGGATCTGTACGAACCGTGTGTGGGGTTCAGACGGGGCACGATATTCAGGGAACTTGACTTACCTCTTGAGGCTGTTGCTGACGGACGTGTCACAGGCGGCTGCGGATGTCGTCCTGAACGCCGCTGTGAACGACGCCGCTACGACGGCTGCCGCAGCGGGTGCGACAGATCCCGTCATTAATATATAGAAAGGGATGGTATGTCCATGAACAACAGAAGCGGATACGGGAACAGAAGCAACGGACGGATGGAAAACCCACTCTCGGGCAAGCGTTTTATGGGTTTCGATCAAGGTCAGGGCATGGGCGGTCCCGGGCCGATTGCAAGGCCTGGCATGGGACGAGGTGTCGAGTATGGATCACGCCTCGCTTCACAAGGACGATATGAAGGTGATCTGCCCTATGAAGTTCAAAACGAAAGAAGGGACACACGGTATGGCATGAATGGGCAAAGACAACAGACAGGTTGTCCTGTTTGCGGCATGCATCATAATCATGCGGGATTGGAGCGTTCCTCCGGTACGGTTCCGGTACAGCAAATGACGCAGGAGACGCAAAGAGAGCGGACGGTTCCCTGCTGTGAGGCAAGCCACCGCGCTGCCGAGCAACGCCGCGGAAATCGGCCGGGAGATCAAGAAAATATACAGGATTGTGGATGTGAGAAGACCCACGATCATGACGTTCTTGAACAGATTCAGGTTTTGGAATTTGCCATTTATGAAGTGGTACTGTATCTCGATGCGTACCCCCACGACTGCCAAGCCCTAGAGTTATACCATCGTCTGCTGGATCAGCGGAACGGACTGGTTTCAAGGTATGAATGTGAAACCGGCCCTCTGACCTTCCTGGGTAACAGAAGCAGAACCCAATGGGATTGGATCAATGAGCCTTTCCCTTGGGATTTTGATGCCAATCAGTAAGGAGGACATGATATGTGGATCTATGAAAAAAAGCTACAATATCCGGTAAAGATCAAGAATCCGAATCCTCGCACGGCTCAGATTATCATTTCACAATTGGGTGGGCCTGACGGAGAAATCGGTGCCTCCATGCGTTACCTGAACCAACGGTATACCATGCCGGACCGGAAGGTTGCCGGGCTTTTGACAGATATTGGTACAGAAGAATTAGCTCACGTAGAGATCGTATCTGCGATGCTGTATCAGCTGACCAGGTGCCTGGACTCAGAGACAATTGCCAACAGCCCCTTTGCCACCTACTTTGTTGATCACACCACCGGTGTGTATCCTGTAGCAGCCTCCGGGACTCCTTATGATATGAAATATATCGAAGTGAAGGGGGATCCTCTGGCCGATCTTAACGAGGATCTGGCAGCAGAGCAGAAGGCTCGTGTGACGTATGACAACATCCTGCGGCTCTGTGATGATCCGGATGTGCTTGACCCCATCAGGTTCCTCAGGGAACGTGAAGTCGTGCACTACCAGCGGTTTGCTGATGCCCTGCGTATCACACAGGATGGATTGGATGGCAAAAACTTTTATGCCTACAACCCGGCCTTTGATTGGCAGGAAAAGAAGTAATCCACTGCAAAACTGAGGGCTATTGCTTTTGCAACAGCCCTCACTTAGTCGGATATACATCTTTAAGGTACCATTGAGCAGAAAGAAGTATGCGGTATGCTTCAAGGCCTTACCGGTGCCAGCCACGCTCATTC
>CAZQAI010000116.1:0-413 GCA_964591305.1 uncultured Clostridium sp. | reverse complement strand
TGTCTGCATACTGGTGTGCACATCCACACACCCATAAGGAACAAGGGCAACCACACACAGCACCCTTTGACTTTTGGTTGAAATTGCACATTCCAGCTTTTTAAGTTTTGCATATGTACCCATCAGCTTTTTTGTGCCAACCTTCTCAAAGATTACCTCTAAGAGCACATCGCTCCCCATGGGACGCGTGGATAGAATTTCGCCTTCTCCGAATGTCATGTGGAGTACCTTATCACCTGGCTTAAGGCAGCTGACTGCAGTACGAGTCTCGGCATCCGGCATATGAGGCCGCTGCCCTACTGTCAAACGATCTGTGTAGCGTGGAGTCCGGGCTTTACGTGATCTGTCTGTAAAGGGCGGTCTGAAGTCCGATGAAAAAGACACGCTTGTTCCGGATTGGGCGGTAAGATCCT
>CAZQAI010000115.1:0-5390 GCA_964591305.1 uncultured Clostridium sp. | reverse complement strand
GCACCGGTTCAAGAAGCGGTGAGGGATACTTGATCCTGGAGGGATCCTGGCGGCAGGCAATATAGGTGGGAATGGCCTCCATAGGGCCAGGGCGGTACAAGGCAATGGCTGCTTCAATATCCCCGATGTTCCGGGGGCGCAAACTGGTCAGCATCTGCCTCATGCCGCCGGACTCCAGTTGGAAGACCCCGTCAGTGGTTCCTTTGCCAATCAGTTCATAGGTGGCCGCATCGTCAAGAGGCAGGGTGTCTGCGGAGAAGGAAGGGTCTGTCTCCCTGATCTGTTCCTCGGCATCATGCATGATGGTCAGATAGCGCAGCGCCAGAAAGTCAAATTTCAGCACACCCAGCTTGGCCACCGTGTCCATATCAAACTGTGTGACCACTGTGCCGTTACACACCGCCAGCGGCACGTAGTCCGACACCGGTTTATCCGTAATGACGATACCCGCCGCATGGATAGAGGCGTTGCGAGGCATTCCCTCAATGGCCATGGCGGTGTCCACCAGCTTTTTCACATCCTCTGAGGATTCATACAAAGTCTTGAGGTCGGGCAGGCGCAGCGCCTCGGCGATGGTAATCCCCAACTCATGGGGAACAGCCCGTGCCACCACATCCACATCGTGATACGAAAGCCCCATAGCCCGTCCCACATCCCGGATGGCTGCCCGGGCGGCCAGCGTGCCAAAGGTAATGATTTGGGAAACCCGATCCCTTCCATACCGGCGAGCTACATATGCGATGACCTCATCCCGGCGGTTGTAGCAAAAATCCACATCAAAGTCCGGCATGCTGACACGTTCAGGATTTAAAAAGCGTTCAAAGAGAAGGTGGAATGCGATGGAGTCCACCTCTGTGATCCCTATACAATAGGCCACAAGACTGCCGGCTCCCGAGCCACGTCCCGGTCCTACCGGAATGCCCTGCGACTTGGCATATGTCACATAGTCCCAGACGATGAGATAATAGTCGTCATACCCCATGCGTCCTATGACCGAGAGCTCATACTCCATCCGCTCCCGGTACTCTTGCTCCCTGTGGGTTTCATTGAAAACGATCTGTCCGGCCTTCACTCTCTTCTCAAAGCCCTCCATACACAGACGCCGCAGGTAGTCTGCGGCCGACTGTTCCTCCGGGCAGGGAAACTTCGGAAGGTAGGTATGGGAAAAGTCAAATTCCACATGACACCGTTGCGCAATGCGGACCGTGTTTTTCATGGCCCCTTGATACCGACCAAAGAGGGCCCGCATCTCTCCCGTGTCCTTATAGTAGAACTCATCAGTAGCAAACCCCACCCGGCTCCCCTCAGCCAGAGTGCGGTTGGTGGCAATACAGGTCAGAATTTCCTGGGCAGCGGCATCCTTTCGTTCCAGGTAATGACAGTCATTGGTTGCCGCCAGAGGCAGCGACAGCTCTCTTGCCAACCTCAGCAGCATAGGAAGAATCTGCCTCTCCTCCGACAAACCGTGATCCTGTAGTTCGATATAAAAGCAGTCCTCGCCGAAAACATCCGACAGCTCTCTGGCCACCGCTACAGCCCCCTCGTAATCCCCGGCGGAGAGACGGCGGGGGATCGCCCCGGACAGGCAGGCTGACAGGGCAATCAATCCCTTATGATATTGACGCAGAAGCTCCATATCCACCCGGGGTTTGACATAAAAGCCCTCTGTAAAGGAAAGGGAGGACAGGGTCATCAGGTTTCGGTACCCCTCCATTGTCTCACACAGCAGCACCAGGTGGGTGTATGTGTTTTCCCGCCCCCCGGCGCCGGTTTTATCAAAGCGGGAACGGGGGGCCACATACACCTCGCACCCGATGATGGGTTTGATCCCTTGCTTGATGCAGGCGTTGTAAAATGCCACCACACCATACAGCACGCCATGGTCCGTCAGAGCCACCGCTTCATGCCCGCAGGCCTTGGCGCGGGCCGGAATATCTGCGATACGGCATGCCCCATCCAGAAGGCTGTATTCGCTGTGCAGATGCAGATGAACGAAATCTCCCATAATGGCCCTCCTTCCGATCTTATGTGTATGCCCGATTCCGGGGGACTTCCTGCAAGAAGCTCCCGGAAAAGGATCATCACCGCTCGGGCGGTACCGTCTGGCCGTGCAAAGTCAGCGTAGCGTGCCCGGCCCTATCCACGGAAAGGATTGCCTGCTCGCCCCCCAGGCGGAAAACCTCCCTCCTGGCGGCGGACAGGCCGAGAAAACCGGCAGGCAGCTCAAAAGCGTCCCCATCAATGGACACCGTGATCCTTCCACGCAGACGGGAAAAGGTACAGCTGACGGTATGGGTCTCGGTGGCGGAGGCTGTCCCCTCAGTATGCGGCGTCTCGGCTTGTTCGGCTTCCCCGGAATGACTTCCGGACAGGCCCGGCAGATCAAGGTAGAGTGCCTCCGAGGGGGCGTCCACATTTACAGTCCATTTGTATTGTTTCATAGTCCGCCCTCCTTACCTATACATTCTGGGTAGTTGCTTCCAATTCAGTATGAGCGGTATCCTTCTCTTTGCCTACAGAATGCAGTGCATACTTGGACAGATACATGGCATAGTATGCATCGAAATCTTCTCCGCCTTTCTTGATCCGGCCCAAATACTCGTGCATGTCCAGGCTGTTATGGGCAATCTCAATGACGCACCCCGCAATATTGGAGCAATGATCGGACACACGGCCCAGCGTTGTGAGAATATCGGAAAGCACAAAACCGTGCTCGATGGTACACTCCGATTTTTGGAGACGCTGGATATGGTTGTTCTTAATGGTATCCCGCAGATGATCGATAACCTGCTCCAGCGGCTCCACATGGCCGGCCGCCTTCATATCACCCAGCAGCAGCGCTCTGGCTGTCAGGTCCAGAATCTCACACAAGGCCCGGCTCATGACCCCGATCTCCGCCTGTGCTTCCTCAGTGAAGACAAGCTTCTTTTCCGCCATCTCGGTAGCCGAGGCGGCAAGGCCCACCGCATGGTCGGAGATCCGCTCAATGTCGCTGAGAACATGAAGCAGCTTGGTGACCTCGTGGGCATCCTGAATGGTCAGCTCTTGGGCGCTGAGCTTGACCAGATAGGAACCCAGCTTGTCCTCATAGATGTCCACCTCGTTCTCCATCCGCTCGATATCAGCAATCTGCTTCTTATCGTAATGATTCAGCACCCGCAACGCCATTTTGATGGACTCAAAGGACACGCCGGCCATGGTGCCCACCACATCGTCAGCCCGCTGGACAGCCACAGCGGTGGTGGTCAGCAGACGATCGTCCAACATTTCCACCTCGCTGTACTTCCTGCCATCCCGGACAAGCAAACAGGCAATTTTCTCAAACAAGCCGGAAATCGGCAGAAGCAAAAGGATGGATATAATCTTGTACACGATATTGATCGCAGCCACACCCAGAGCCGATGAGCTCCTGCTCAGGAAAGCGGCTATGACATCCTCATAAAAGAAATAGTAAACCACGCAATATGCGGCACCCAGCACCACAGCACTGACCACATTGAACGACAGGTGGATGACAGCCGCCCGCCTGGCGTTTTTGGAAGCTCCCACCGAAGAGATCATGGCGCTGACGCAGGTACCGATGTTCTGTCCCATCAAAATGGGAATGGTCATGGCATTGTTGATCGCCCCCGTAGCCGTCAGTGCCTGCAGAATACCAATGGAGGCTCCCGAGGACTGAATGATGGCGGTGATCACAGTTCCCACCAGGATACCCATAACCGGATTCTGGAACATGGTCAGCACCTGCCGGAAAGTGGCGCTGTCCCGCAGACCGCTCACCGCTCCTGACATCATGTCCATGCCGAACATCAGAACGGCGAAGCCCACCATAATCAGCCCCAGGTTCTTCCGGCGGCTGCTTCCTTTGAGGAAGCAGTATTCCACCACGCCCGCAATGGCCAGCACGGCCGACAGAAGGCCCACCACACTGATTGTCTCTCCGCCTCCTGCGGAGGACAGGGACAGGATGAGAGGTGTCACAGCCGCCCCCATATTGGCACCCACAATAATGCCAATCGATTGCGCCAGTGTCATGACCCCCGAGTTGACAAAGCCCACCACCATGACCGTGGTGGCAGAGGAGGACTGGATAATAGCGGTGACACCCAGCCCCAAAAGGAAGCCTTTGATCTTATTGGAGGTCAGCTTGCTGAGAATGGCTTTCATCTGGTTTCCGGCCAGCTGCTCCAGCGCATGACTCATAACATTCATGCCAAACAGAAACAACGCAAGGCCGCCGATCAGGTCAAATATTTCGTTAATACCCATACTTCTCTCCCGAAATGCGGCGAACAGCACGCAAAAGGAATGCATGTAGCCGCCTGTTTGATAATCCGACCTATGCGGCCAGACCCCGACATGATACATTATACAGGAAATAGTGGCATTTGTCAAGTCCGACATCAGGTCATCAAAAAAAAACGCATGCCTCTTGATTTTGCAGGCGATATGTGGTAGAATACTGCATGTGAAACATTATAGCCCTGCGGGGCTGTCGAAAGGACGGTATATCACACATGGCTCTCGTTACAACCAAGGAAATGTTCAAAAAGGCTTACGACGGCGGTTACGCCATCGGTGCCTTCAACATCAACAACATGGAAATCATTCAGGCCATCACCGAGGCGGCCGCCGAAGTGAAATCCCCGGTCATTCTGCAGGTGTCTGCCGGTGCCCGTAAGTATGCCAAGCATACCTACCTGATGGCGCTGGCGCAGGCCGCCATCGCCGATTCCGGCATCGATCTGGCCCTGCACCTGGATCACGGCGCAGACTTTGAGATTTGCAAATCCTGCATCGACGGCGGTTTCTCATCTGTGATGATCGACGGCTCCAAGCACTCCTTTGAGGACAACATCACCCTGACAAAGAAGGTGGTGGAGTATGCCCACGCCCACGGCGTGGTGGTGGAGGGCGAGCTGGGTAAGCTGGCCGGCATTGAGGACGATGTGCATGTCAGCGAGGAGGACTCCTCCTACACACGCCCTGAAGAGGTAGAGGAGTTCGTCACCCGCACGGGGGTGGACTCTCTGGCCATTGCCATCGGCACCTCCCACGGTGCCTATAAATTCAAGGCTGAACAGTGCACCCGAAACGCTGACGGTGTACTCCTGCCTCCTCCCCTGCGCTTTGATATTCTGGAAGAGGTGTCACGCCGTCTGCCCGGCTTCCCCATCGTGCTCCACGGAGCTTCCTCGGTGCCCCAGGAATTTGTAAAGGAGATCAACCGTCTGGGCGGTCAGATGCCCGATGCCATCGGCATTCCGGAGGGACAGCTGCGCAAGGCCGCCACCATGGCGGTATGCAAGATCAACATCGATTCAGACATCCGTCTGGCTATGACCGCCGCCATCCGCCGCACCTTCACCGAGAATCCCTCTGTCTTCGAC
>CAZQAI010000114.1:0-5463 GCA_964591305.1 uncultured Clostridium sp. | reverse complement strand
CGAGGTCTGATAGATATCGGCCACTTCGAATGCCGTAGGGTCGACCTTATTCCCTGCCCCCATGGAGCTGATGACAGGGGTGTCGGCCGCGTCGGCATTCATGACCAACGCAATTTTTCCGGTTACGGTATCAATTGCATCCACGACATAATCATACTTGGTAAAATCGAATTGTGCAGATGTTTCCGGCGTATAAAATGTTTTATACACATTCACTTTGACATCCGGGTTGATCTCTGCTATTCTTTCGGCCGCTACATCCACCTTGTATTTTCCCACTGTTTTATGGGTCGCATAGATCTGCCGGTTGATATTGGTGAGGCAAACCTTATCATCATCAATCAGATCAACCGCCCCCACGCCGGAGCGAACAAGCGCCTCCACCGTATAGCCGCCTACGCCGCCGATTCCGAATACAGCGACCCTAGAGGATGCAAGTTTCTCCATGGCCTCTTTTCCAAACAGCCGTTGCGTTCTTGAAAACTGATTCAACATGAGATCATACCTTCTTCAGCCTGAATATCATACTATTTGCGTGGGTTTTACATTATAGCACAAGAATCCCTCTTTGTCAATGGAGCTCTTGAAAATTTTCAGGGCAAAAACTTTGTGACAGTTCAGCCGTGGCTTTTTTCAGAATTGTCTTGACAAACACAGCGCTATCGTGTATAATATAATCACTCGCTGCTTTAGTTAAGTAAAGAATTAAAGCGGCAGACAAACGACCGAAAGGAAATTCTACTGCTATGAAACGAACGATTGCGCTTGCGCTGGCCCTTGTAATGACACTTTGTCTGGGAAACTGTTTCACCTCCTGCGGTGACAAGAACGCCGATGATCTGGCCTATGTCAAGGATAAGGGCAAGCTGGTAGTGGGTATTACCGAATTCGAGCCCATGGATTACAAGGATGAAAACGGAAAGTGGATCGGTTTTGATGCCGACGCAGCCGCCGCCTTTGCCGCGTACATCGGCGTAGATGCGGAATTTGTCATCATTGATTGGGACAGCAAGACCATGGAGCTGGAAGGCAAGAATATCGACTGCGTGTGGAACGGTATGACCCTGACCGATGAGGTCAAGTCCGCCATGGCTACCTCCATGCCCTACTTCAACAACGCCCAGGTCGTCATTGTGTCCGCCAATGTGGCCGACCAGTACAAGACCGCCGAGGCATGCAAGTCTTTGAAATTCGCTGTGGAAAAGGGCTCTGCCGGCCAGGCTGCCGCTGTGGCCAATGGGTATACCTACACCGAGGTAACCGATCAGGCTGCCGCTTTGATGGAGGTTGCCGCCGGTACCAGCGATGCGGCCATCATTGACTTCCTTATGGCGATAGCGTCTGTGGGAGAGGGTACAGGGTATAGCAACCTGACCTACACGGTCAGCCTGTCCACCGAGGAATATGGCGTGGGCTTCCGCAAGGGCTCCAACCTTGCCGACAAGCTCAACGAATTCTTCGCCGCCAAGTCCTCCGATGGCACATTGGAGCAGATTGCCGCCAAGTATGGCATCCAGGAGCATCTGATCAAGGACTATTCCAAATAATGCAAACAGTCCTCTCACACGAAAGGACATCGCTGTGCGGACCATACCGGGCTGACGAGCCCTTCTCGCCAGCCCGGTATGCTGTTCCATGATAAAGGGGTTTCATTCCCCTATCAAGTAATGAACGGTTATAAAATATGATATTTGAGAATTTCGCCGAACAGTTTCCCACCGTCTTTCACGCCCTGAATGTGGGCTTTCTTCAGACACTCAAGCTGTTCCTTGTCACCCTTCTCGGGTCGATACCGCTGGGCCTTATCATCTGCTTTGGCTCCATGTCAAAATTCAAGCCCCTATCCTGGCTGGTCAACGGTATCATATGGATCGTGCGCGGTTCCCCTCTCATGATCCAACTGCTCATCATCTTCTACTTTCCCGGACTGGTGCTGGGAAACAACATATGGGGCAGTGGGGAGACCGGGCGGTTTCTGGCGGCCTCGGTGGCCTTTATTTTCAATTATGCCTGTTACTTCTCAGAAATTTTCCGGGGCGGTATTCAGGGCGTCCCACGAGGACAGACAGAAGCCGGAGAGGTGCTGGGACTGACCCGCTCCCAGATTTTTTTCAGAGTCACTCTGCTCCAGATGATCAAGCGAATCGTGCCGCCCATGTCCAATGAGATCATCACCCTGGTTAAGGACACATCCCTGGCCCGGATCATCGCCCTCCAGGAGATTATATGGGCGGGGCAGGCCTTTATGAAAGGGTCTCAAGGCATCTCCGGCGAGATCTGGCCGCTGTTCTTCACGGCTCTGTACTACCTGATCTTCATCGGCGTACTGACCATTCTGTTCAAGAAGCTGGAAAAAAAGCTGGCCTATTTCAATTGAGAAGGGAGACGTCTCTCTGAAAAGCCAACACTTTTCTGGCAGCAAGTTTGGTGCCCGTAAAATAGAAAGGAGCGGCCATAAGCATGTCTGTACTGTATGTGGAAAATCTATCCAAGTCCTTCGGCTCGCTGAAGGTGCTCAAGAACCTCTCCTTCTCCCTGGAGAAAGGAGAGGTACTGGCTATCATCGGTTCATCCGGCGGCGGAAAAACCACTCTTCTGCGTTGCTTGAACTTCCTGGAAACAGCCGATCAGGGAAGAATTTTGGTCAATGGCTCCTGTGTCTTTGATGCAGCCAGCAAGGGGCGGCACCGTGAGGATGAGATCCGGCAAGCCCGGCTGCATTTCGGTCTTGTCTTTCAACAGTTCAACCTGTTCCCCCAGTACAGTGTTCTGCGGAATGTCACGCTGGCGCCCATGCTGCTGGGTCGGGGATCGCCGGAAGAAATCGATGCTTCCGCCCGGCGGCTGATCGCCCGGGTGGGACTCAGTGAGAAAATCGACTGCTACCCCTGCCAGCTCTCCGGCGGTCAGCAACAGCGGGTGGCCATTGCCCGCGCCTTGGCTCTCTCCCCTGACATCCTCTGCTTTGACGAACCTACCTCTGCCCTTGATCCTGAGCTCACCGGGGAAGTCCTGTCTGTTATCCGGGGGCTGAAATCCGGGGACAGTACCATGATTGTGGTGACGCACGAGATGGAGTTCGCCCGGAACGTGGCCGACAAGGTGATCTTCATGGCCGGCGGCGTCATGGAAGAGGCCGGCTCCTCCGACGAGGTTTTCGGGAACCCTCAGAGTCCCCTCCTGCGTTCCTTCCTGAGCAAGGAAAAGGACTGATCACAGTGTTCTCCGACGGAGGGGCTTTCTTGACAGGAAACCCCTTTATTGTTTCCACTCTGCCAAGAGCCTCAGAGTGGGCAGAGAATCTTGATTCAATAAAACATATCGCCTCCGGCCGGTGGATTCCCGGCCGGAGGCTTTTCTACTGTGCAATTTTCTGTTATAAGTGATAGATCAGGGCATATCGATCCGATACCCAACATGGCGAACAGCCGTGATCAGGCGAAGGCCCAGCGGCTTTTCCAGCTTGGCCCGCAGACGGCAGACATACACCTCCACGCTGTTGCCGGCGGCCAGACTGGGGAGGTCGGCATACAGAGCCTCCCGGCTGACTGTCTCTCCCCGGTGCGCCCACAGGAGGGAAAACAACGCCCATTCATGAGGAGTCAGCGATACCTCTGTCTCCCCTACACGGACCATGCCGTCCTGCCCGGTGGGACATATGGGAAAGTGGGTAGGGGTGGCCCTCGGGGCATTCCGCTCCATGCATCCGGGCCCGGAAAGCGGAGCGGGCGGCGGATCGTCCATGCCGTGACCGGCGTCAACCGGCAACGAAGCGGCCGGCCCGGCGTCACACCCGGCGTCATGAGACAAACAGCCGCCGGTCCCCTGCCATAACGTCAGAATGGCTTGCTCCAGAACATCCAAGCGGAAGGGCCGGGAAAGCAGGATCAAGTGGCCATCCCCCGTATGGTGGGGCATATCATCCGATCTTTGATTCCCCGTCCAATCCGGATGGAAGGACCAACCTATAACCGGTATTGAGATACCGGTCATCTGTCCAGACCCAAGCGCGCTTTTCGGTTGGGGGATGCTCTGCCGGGCCATATCATCCAGATCCGCTAAAAGCAGCCTAGGCGGGACAGGAGCAGCGAGCGCTTCGTTCAGCTGCTCGGGGGTGCCAACTGCGACAGTCAGGCCCATCCGCCGCACCTCCAGCTCCAGCATCCGGGCAAAGCGGGCATCCCGGCAGAGGATCAGCACGGCGGGAGACGGGGACACCGGGACGCTCATGGGATATGCCTCCCGGCGGTATCGGGTTGGGCGTCAGCCAGGGCAAAGAGCGCCGCTTCCATCTCCTCATAGGTGGAGGCACGCATGATATCCGCCCGGCATCCGGCGGCGCCATCAAGGCCACGGCAATACCAAGCCAGGTGCTTTTTCGCTTCGGCCAACGCCACACGATCGCCCTTTTCGGCCATCATGTCCCGTACCTGCGCCAACGCCACCATGAAGCGCTCCCGAGGCGGCGGAGGGGTATAGGTGTTTCCCTCCATAGCCGCCTGAATTTCGGCAAACAGCCACGGGTTACCCATAGCACCCCTGGCGATCATGACGCCATCGCATCCTGTCTCCTCCATCATGGACAGAGCGTCTTTGGCTGTATACAGATCGCCGTTTCCCATGACGGGAATGGACACCGCCTCCTTGACCGCCCGTATCACCGATCTGTCCACCCCTGGGTTATACCCTTGAGCCCGGGTACGCCCGTGGATGCAAAGCATGGATGCTCCGGCGTCCTGGCAAATACGGGCAATCCGGGGCGCATTAACCGAGCCGGCATCCCATCCGGCCCGGAGCTTGACTGTCACAGGCAGCGAGGTGGCCTCCACCACGGCCCGGACAATGTCTCCTGCCAGGTCGGGGTCCTTCATCAGAGCGCTCCCCTCCCCGTTGCCGACAATCTTATGGACGGGACAGCCCATGTTGATATCAATGGCTGCCGGAGGCACCTTGTCTGGGAGTCCGGCAAAGCAACCGTCTGTCAGCAAACGGGCGGCGGCAGCCATAACCTCCGGTTCATGACCAAAGAGCTGTACTGCCATGGGCCATTCATCCGGCAGGATGGAGGCCAGTGTGCCGGATACGGGGTGCCATAGGTCCCGATCGGCAGCCGATCCGGCAGAATGGCGCATTTTGCGGTTCTTCTGCTCCATGACCAGCGCTTTGGCTGACACCATCTCGCTGACTGTATACTCAGCCCCCATGCGACGGCAAACCCGGCGCATAGCCCGATCACTGACTCCGGCCAACGGTGCCAGAGCCAGTCCGTGAGCAAGTTCAATGTTTCCGAATTTTACATATCCCATTACAAACCTCTCAAAAGGGCAGCGGGCCTTTTACCCGCACCGTATCCAAAAGTAAAGAGGCTCTCCGGCCCTTTTCAAAAAAACTTTCCGGCCACAATGTGTCCGGAAAGTTTTGGGGGACGCCTGGCGTTCTGCCTGCTGCCGTCACGAAGTTTTC
>CAZQAI010000113.1:0-5524 GCA_964591305.1 uncultured Clostridium sp. | reverse complement strand
TGAATTTATCGTGATGACTTTTCCGGAAAACCGGCGTTCATGGCACCCCAAATAATATAAACGCAGTCGCGGGGCCCCTCGCCCCACTCTACAGTGGAAAAGGGAGCGTATGATAGAGGGTGGCTGAACTGTAACAAATTTTCACTGCCATGCCTCATGTAAAAAAATAGGGGGAGCCGCCCTTTCGCACGGACAACCCCCAGGTAATATGTATTCGGAGTTGAATGCTGAACCAATCAGGCAGCGATGGTGTCATTGGCACCATCGGCATAATCGGCATCCTTCATGATCAACAGGATAATACCGCTGATCAGACTGCAGAACAGCAGGGTGCAGACCTTAAGCCACATGGGAAACTCCTCTGCGGACTTGGCGGTCTTGAGGTGCTTAAGAGCCAGGATACCGAAGACCAGAGGCAGAATGTACCAGAACCCACAAACCATGCCAATGATAATGAATACCTTTGCGACTGTTTTCATAATGAACTCCTTAAGTGTGTTTTTTAATGAGCATAATCGTTCACCGTGTGTTCATTATAGCACCACATAATCGGTGTGTCAAGGTATTTATTAAAAATTTTTTGGCTTTTTTAAAATTTTATTAAGACAACGCTCCTAGCTCAAGACAGAGTCAGTCTTGATGTCAAATGCGATAAAAACCGGCGATGTCTGTGAATAAAATGTGCGAGACGCCCAGGCAGCGAGATGGTGAAAAGCGGGAATTAACCCAAAAAAGGATGGGTTCTGGCAGCATCCCGCATTCTCTGCATCATGCCTCTGGGGTGCCTGGAGCGGAAGAGAGCCGATCCCGCAACCAGAATGTTGGCACCGGCCTCAGTGCAATAGCTGGCGTTTTCATCGTTGATACCACCGTCCACTTCAAGCTTGATGCCAAGCCCCATTTTTTCTGCTTGGCGTCGGATCAGCCGCACTTTGTCCAACATTTCAGGAATCAGCGGTTGTCCGCCGAAACCCGGTTCCACTGTCATAACCAAAAGCATGTCCGCAACCCCAATGAAGGGGAACAGCGCCTCGGCCGGTGTGGCAGGGGATATAGCGATACCGCAAGGCATTTCACGCTCCTTCATAGCCTTGATCACTTCCATGGGATCGCCGACTGCTTCATAATGGAAGGTAAGACTGTCAGCTCCGGCCTTGATAAAAGCGTCCGCATACTTAAGGGGCTGGCTGATCATAAGGTGAACATCAAAGAACAGGCGTGTATGCCGTCGGATGGAGCTGATAAGTCCCGGGCCGAAGCTGATATTGGGCACGAAATGCCCGTCCATCACATCCAGATGAAGGTAATTGGCCCCGGCATCCTCCATGCGGCCTATCTCATTGCGTAGATCCGAAAAATCAGCGGACAGGAGGGATGGTGCTACGTAAAACATAATCAGGTTCCTTTCGTATGTAAAGTGCCCACCCGGGATTAGAAGGGATGATATGAAATAAAATGGAGTCAGAGCGAACAACGGATCGGACAATGAGATTGTCTTGGTGTTTGAATGCTGTCACAATAGGTCGAATCTCAGCATAAAATGGCATGAAGGGAAAGACCCGTGTCCGACCCGCCCTCAGATGATGAAAGCATGACAGACACCTCCATCACTACCCGGGAAAGGTGGGTGGCCTCTTTGTCCGTTGCCTTCAGAGAGGATGGCGGCTGAATGTCAGATGTGATGCAGAAAAGACGGGAAGGGACGGCACCCGGACACTTGATATATCCGGATCCTGTCCACGGTGGACGGGATCCGGAGGCGGTTCAGCCTTTCTCCATCGGCTCCAGCAGACAAACCGCATGGGAAGCCATTCCCTGGCCGGAGCCGGTGAAGCCCAGATGTTCCTCGGTGGTTGCCTTGACGCCGATCCTGTCCACTGTTGTACAAAGTGCATCGGCGATACGTTCCCGCATAACAGGAATATAGGGGGCCAGCTTGGGAGCCTGTGCGATGACAGTAGCATCCACATTGCCGATACGGTATCCCATCTCTCTCATCCTGCGGCCTACTTCACGTGTCAGGAGCAGACTGTCAGCTCCCTCAAAGGCTGGATCATGATCCGGAAACAGCTTGCCGATGTCTCCCAATGCCAGGGCACCCAGCACGGCGTCCATGATGGCATGGAGAAGCACATCTGCATCGCTGTGCCCCAAAAGACCCCTTTCGAACGGAATGTCTACACCGCCCAGGATCAGCCGACGCCCTTCTGCTAACCGGTGTACATCATACCCGTGCCCGATCCGGAAACTTTCCACGGACATACTCATGCGTCCCCGGAGGCGGTGCCGGATGCTTCCCCGGCGGGCTCTGCGTCCACTTTATCCCAATCGTCTGTGAAGGTCCCGTTTCTCCGTGCTTCCAGAATGACATTGGCATAATGCAGGTCGGCCTGCTCGGTGATCTTGATGTTCTCCCGCCGGGTGGCGACCATTTTGACAGGAATGTGCAGATGCTCCACCATAGAATTGTCATCAGTCGCCACGAATTTCTCATCCCGACAGGCGTAGGCAGCCGCCCGGTACACGGCGATGCTGAACACTTGAGGCGTCTGTGCCAGCCACACATAGGGGCGGTCGGGTGTGTACTCTACAAAGGCCGATTTGTCCACCACCTTGACGGTATCCGTGACTTTGACACCGGCGGAGGCGGCTTGCCACTGGTAGGCCGCATGGCAGACCTTGCTGATCTCCTCCGGCGTTGTCAGACAGCGGGCGGCGTCGGCGATGGCGATATATTTCGCTCTTGTGTCAACCACGTCCGAACCCAGACGGGCCGATTCCTGACGTGTCTCACCGCCTCGGACAACCTGGGTCAGCTTGGTAATGCCGTAGGTTCCCTTCATGGCTTCATACCGGGGGATGTCTTCCTCCCGGGCTACCACGATGATCTCCTGAATGCAGTCAGTCTGCTCGTAAGCCAGCAGAGTCCGTGCGACCACAGGCATTCCGTCAAGCTCAATGAACTGCTTGAGCGTGTCCCCGCCCATGCGGGTGGAGCTTCCTGCTGCACAAATTACGGCTGAGGTGAAATTCTTGGGATGGGGTTTGCCCCCGATGGCCCTGAGAATACCCGCCATTTTGGTGGTGAAGGGAACTTTTTTCTCTTCTCCAGCCGCATTCCAGTTTTCGGTGTGTTCCTTTTCCTCACTCATGTGTCCGTTCCTCCTTGTTCAATTTCATTTGGTAAACTTGAAGCGACCTTCAGCCGCATATTCTGTTTTTCGTTACCTTTCCTCATCCAGCAGGTCAAGAGCGGCGACCCGTGCCTCGTGGCGGCCTCCCTCATAATCGGTGGACAGGAAAAGATCGACCATATCGCAGGCAAGCCCCGGGCCGATGACTCGCTCTCCCAAACACAGCACATTGGCATTGTTGTGCATCCGCGTCATGCGGGCGGAAAAGGTGTTCTCGCAGGCTGCCGCCCGGATACCGCCATGCTTGTTGGCGGCCATGGACATGCCTATGCCGGTCCCGCATATCAGAATACCCAACGGGTAGGTGCCGTCCTGTACTTTCGTACATACCTTGTGGGCGATGTCCGGGTAGTTGCAGGAGTCGGTGGAATATGTGCCTGCATCCTCCACATGGACCCCTTTCTGCTCGAGGTGGGTGATCACGGCCTGCTTCAGATGGTAGCCGCCGTGGTCACAGCCTATGATGATTTCTTTGATATCCATAGTGTAACTGTTCTCTTTCTTTTGCGTATCAGGCTATATGCTGTCTTGTGTATTGTCCTTTTCGCCGGACTTGTTTGGGGAGCTCTTCTTTGCCTCTGCTTCCACGCGGGTGCGCTCAGCCTGAGACATGCGGAGATAAACCGGCGTCAGCTGGGCATCGGTCGTGCATACACCGGCTTGCCATAAAACGCGAGCCACCTGCGCGATACTGTACCCGTTAGGACACAGCAGATTCTCAGGCAGACAGCAAACCCGCTCCGGCGGGATGATCCCTGCGCTCATCCATGCATCATTGGTCATTTTGGCGCCGTCTCCAATGAGCCGGACAGTTTGCCCGGCATATGCGGGGCAGGCAGCCAATTCCTGACCGAGCTCGGTTATAGGCAAGGCCCTGTCCTCGCATAGGCGGACGAGCCTGTTTTCCCGTACGGTAAAGAGTGCGTTATATACCTGCGACCGCCGGGCATTCATACAGGGACAGAGAATACCGTCCAACAGCATCCCGTTGTACGCTAAAGCCTGTAGTGTGGAGACACCGATGCATGGCTTTCCTCTGCCAAAGGCCAGACCCTTGACAGTAGCGGCTCCGATACGCACACCGGTAAAGGAACCGGGGCCGGCTGTGCAGGCAAACAGGTCTACATCCTGCGCCTTGTGTCCGGTGGAACGGAGCACAGTCTCTACCATGGGAAGCAGAGTTTCGGAATGGGTGTTTCCTGTGTTGACCGTATATTCCGCAATCAATCGTTCATCGTCGCACAGGGCGACCGAGCCGGTCTGTGCCGTGGAATCCAATGCCAGGATCAGCATGCGCAACCCTCCTTACAGGTCAGACAGATCATACGACGTGACACATCCTGTGTGTCCTTGCTGATGTGTACCTCGATTCGCCGGTCAGGCAGGGCGTCTGGAATATGCTCACACCACTCCACAAGACAGATGCCGCGGTCCAGGTACTCATCATACCCTATAGAGTAGAGATCATCCTCTGACTCAATGCGGTACATATCAAAGTGGAAAACAGGCCGCTCTCCCGAAATCCGATGCTCATTGACCAGCGTGAAGGTAGGGGAACGCACAACCCGACCCGGCGAAAGAGCGGTGATGAAGCCTCTGACAAAGGCTGTTTTCCCCACGCCGAGATCTCCAAAGAGAGCCACAAAAGGAGGCAGGGAAGGATCCATGTGGTATGTGCGGGCCAGGGCGGCTCCTGCTGCCTCGGTATCCTCAGGGGAGGCGGATTGCAGGGTCAGGGGCATTTGAACGGTATCTGTCATACGAAATATTCCTGTCTTTCGACTTACTTTTTGCTGTGGCCGTTCCCGGTTCGGCTGTGTGCTGACGAGCTTTTGGGCTTCAGCCTCTCCTTGCTGCCATCGGGGCGGACGATAACAGTACGGTCGAGAACGCCCGTCATGTTGGCTCTGAACTCATCAAGATATTCCTTCCGCAACCGGGCACGCTCAAGCTGCTCTTCCTCGGTCAGGGGGATGCCGGACTTTGCTTTTCGCGCCAGCTCATTGATGCGGTCGATCTTAGCCTGTTCCATCGCTCAGTTTCTGAGTGTAAGACCCAGCTTGAATTCCAGATCCTTGACCAGCTTCTTGGATACCTTTTCGGTCTCCTCCACAGTCAGGGTGCGGTCAGCGGCACGGAGTGTGACGCGGAAGGCTACAGACTTCTTCCCGGCGCCCACATTTTCACCCCGGTAGATGTCGAACAGCGCAATATCCTCTACCAACTTGCCACCGAATTTACGCATGGCGTTCTCAATGGTGCCGACCTCCATATCCTCAGGGCAAACAAAGGCGAAGTCACGGGTGGAGGCAGGGAACTTAGGCAACGGC
>CAZQAI010000112.1:0-5536 GCA_964591305.1 uncultured Clostridium sp. | reverse complement strand
CACTCTACAGTGGAAAAGGGAGCGTACTATAGAGGGTGGCTGAACTGTAACCATTTTGTCGGGTAAAGGAGCAAAAAATCTCTCAAACCCCTTGACAATTCCTGCGGGTTATTGTATAATCACTAGGTGAGCAAGTTACCTGAGAACGGACAGACTGCCTGGGTATGACAGGCTTTCTGACGGAATGCAGGTTTCCTTATGGTGAACAAGGATGTTCGCTGTTGCGGGGCGAGGAGTCCCCCATAAGCGGCATCCTTTTCCTTTTAGTGGATTTGGAGGCGGGCCATGGTATACACAAAACAGGAAGTGTTTGATTTTATCAAGGAGGAGGATGTCAGCTTCATCCGCCTCACCTTTTGCGATGTGGCAGGTAGGCAGAAAAATATTTCCATCATGCCTGATGAGCTGGAGCGTGCTTTTGAGGAAGGCGTATCCTTTGATGCTTCGGCCATTGAGGGCTTCAGCCGTGTGACGGAGTCCGACCTGTTGCTCTTTCCCGTTCCGGACACGCTGAACATCCTGCCCTGGAGACCTTCACACGGAAAGGTGGTGCGTATGTTCTGCCGCATCTGCCATCCAGACGGCACGCCTTATGAAAAGGACAGCCGCCATATTCTGAGTGACGCAGTCGGACGGGCAGAAAAAATGGGCATCACGGTGCAGGTCGGAACAGAATACGAATTCTATCTGTTCAAAACCGATGAGAACGGCGACCCTACCCGCATTCCGTATGACAGGGCCGGATATATGGATGTGGCCCCGGAGGACAGGGGAGAGAATGTAAGACGGGAAATATGCCTGACGCTGATGGATATGGGCATCCGGCCGGAAGGCTCCCATCATGAGGTAGGCCCTGGACAGAATGAGATCGATTTCCATTACAGCGACCCCATGGATGCCGCTGACAACGCTATGAATTTCATCTCAGTGGTCAAAGCAGCTGCTCAGCGGAACGGCCTGTATGCTGACTTCTCTCCTAAACCCTTGGAAGGGGAGAGTGGAAGCGGACTGCATCTGAACATGTCTGTCAAGAGCCGGTGGGGCGAGGATGTGCAGCCGACTTTCATGGCCGGCATCCTGACGCACATCCGGGAGCTGACAGCGTTTCTGAATTCCACGGAGGATTCTTACCGCCGCTTGGGACAGATGAAGGCCCCTCTGTATATCACCTGGTCACCGGAGAACCGGTCTCAGCTGATCCGAATCCCCGCTGCCCGGGGAGAGCACCGCCGCATCGAGTTGCGCTCCCCCGACCCGATGGCCAACCCGTACTTGGCTGTCGCTCTGCTGATCCATGCCGGCCTTGACGGCATTGAGAGACATTTGACTCCGCCTGAAGCTGTCAACCTGGATCTGTACACGGCGGATCCTGCCGTCACAGACAAGCTGGCGCGTCTGCCAGCCAGCCTTGACGAAGCCAGGGCATTGGCCGGAGAGAGTCAGTGGCTCAAGGCTTTGATTCCCGCCCTTGCGGAAGACTGACGGAGGTACCGATCGTGTCTTCCGGAAAACCGTTGCGACGTGTGCTGGTGGTATCCGGTAGCAGCCAGGTGCACGACTATATCACTGAATTGCTCCCGGCGGATGAGTATGCACCCATTGTCTGTGTCAGAAGTGCGGGAGAAGCCAAACGGTTGCTGCTGTCTTCGGATTTTGACCTCTTCATTGTCAATACGCCGCTTTGTGACGAGTATGGTACCGAACTGGCTTTGGACTTTGCGGACACCACCATGGGCATTCTCCTCCTGTGTAAGAACGATGTGTATGAGCAGATTTCGTCCCGGGTGGAGGAGAGCGGAGTGTTGACATTGGCCAAGCCGGTAGGCCGGAATACGTTGTTCGGCGCTATCAAGCTGCTTTCCGCAGTCCATGCCAGACTGTCGAGAATGGAGCAGAAAAACCGGACACTTCAAGAAAAGATGGCGGACATACGGGTGGTCAACCGAGCCAAATGGCTGTTGATCGAAAACCTGAACATGACAGAAAAGGATGCCCATTACTACATAGAAAAGCAGGCTATGGACACACGGCTTTCCCGACGGGAGGTGGCGGAGCATATCATCCGCACCTATGACAAGTAGCAGCGTATCTGCCGGACAGAAGGACACAATAAAGGATTGGAGATATATCGTGTATGAAGCAGACAAAGTATGTGTTCGTAACAGGCGGGGTGGTATCCGGGCTGGGTAAAGGGATCACCGCCGCATCTTTGGGTCGCCTGCTCAAGGCCCGTGGCCTGAAGGTGGCGGCGCAGAAGCTGGATCCTTACATCAATGTAGACCCGGGCACCATGAGTCCATATCAGCATGGGGAGGTGTATGTGACCGAGGACGGAGCCGAGACTGACCTTGACCTGGGCCATTACGAGCGGTTCATCGATGAGGATCTGAACAAATATTCAAACCTGACCACCGGCAAAGTGTACTGGAATGTGCTCAACAAGGAGCGGCGGGGTGAGTATCTCGGCTCCACTGTGCAGGTGATTCCCCATATCACCAATGAGATCAAAGAGTTTATCTACTCCGTGGGTAAGAAGACGGACGCCGATGTGGTCATCACAGAGATCGGCGGTACCATCGGCGACATTGAGTCGCAGCCCTACCTGGAGGCAGTCCGCCAGGTGTCCCTGGAGGTCGGCCAGGAGAACAGCCTGTTCATCCACGTGACGCTGGTGCCTTTTTTGCGGGGGTCGGATGAACATAAATCCAAGCCTACCCAGCACTCGGTTAAGGAACTTCAGGGAATGGGTGTTAAGCCTGATATCATCATCCTGCGCTGCGACGAACCGCTGGAAGAATCAATATTCAAGAAAATCGCATTGTTCTGCAACGTCAAGCCCGACTGCGTGATCGAGAACATCACCCTGCCGGAGCTGTACGAAGCACCGGTTATGCTGGAGAAGAGTCATTTTTCGGAGATCGTATGCCGGGAACTGCATATCGACGCCCCGTCCATCGATATGGGGGAGTGGAACGACATGCTCCGGCAGATCCATAACCGTGAGGGAAGTGTCGCCATCGGCCTTGTAGGCAAGTATGTCCAGCTGCATGATGCCTACCTGTCAGTGGCGGAAGCCCTGCGTCATGCGGGATACGTGCATGGCGTTCATGTGAAGATCAAATGGATTGACTCCGAGACCGTCACAGAGGATCGTGTGGCCGAGGCGCTGTCCGACTGCTCCGGGGTGGTGGTGCCGGGTGGGTTCGGTAATCGCGGCATTGAGGGAAAGATCGTCACGGCCAACTACTGCCGTACCCATAACCTGCCCTACCTGGGTATCTGTCTGGGCATGCAGGTCGCTGTCATTGCATATGCCCGGTATGTGACCGGAATGACCGATGCCAACTCCGGCGAATTCGACCCCGATTCCGCCCACAAGGTCATTGATTTCCTTCCGGACCAAAACGACCGGGTGGCTAAGGGCGGCACCCTGCGTCTGGGCGCTTACCCCTGCCGGGTGAAGCCGGGCACACAGATGTACCGGTGTTACGGTAAGCAGGAAATTTCCGAACGACATCGCCATCGGTATGAGTTCAACAACGAGTACCGCCGCATATTGAGCGAGGCAGGACTGGTGATCAGTGGTACCTCGCCGGATGACTATATCGTGGAGACTGTGGAGATTCCCGGACATGATTTCTACATAGGCGTACAGTACCATCCTGAGTTCAAGAGCCGGCCCAACAAGGCTCATCCACTCTTCCTGGGATTGGTGGGAGCGGCGCTCAAGCACGCAGGAGCAGTGGAATAAGTGCATACATATATGCTTCCGATTCCAAAAGGCGGGATGTTCTCACTGGGCGAAAGCCATTGTAAAACAGACATCAGAAAGTAAAGGAGATAGATCGTGAAAGATACCTATGAAAGTCCATTGTGCAGTCGGTACGCCTCAAAGAAAATGCAGTATATTTTCTCACCTGACTTCAAATTCTCTACTTGGCGGCGGCTGTGGTGCGCCTTGGCCGAGAGCGAGAAGGAGTTGGGCCTGCCCATTACGGATGAGCAGATTGCCGAGATGCGCGCTCATACCGACGACATCGATTATGAGCGGGAAGCAGAGTATGAAAAAAAGCTACGGCATGATGTGATGGCTCACCTGCATACCTATGCGGAGCGGTGCCCGTCAGCTAAGCCCATCATCCATCTGGGCGCAACCAGCTGCTTTGTGGGAGATAACACTGACATCATCCAGATGAGAGAGGGCCTCCTGCAGATCAGATGCCTGCTTATCAATGTCATGGCTGCCTTGTCTGATTTCGCAGACAGCAACAAAAATGTGCCCACTCTGGCGTATACCCACTTCCAGGCGGCCCAGCCCACTACTGTAGGTAAGAGAGCCACCCTTTGGCTTCAGGATTTCCTGATGGATCTGGAGCGGCTGGACTTTGAACTGTCGCATCTGCGTCTGCTCGGATGCAAGGGAACCACAGGCACAGGGGCCAGCTTTCTGGAGCTTTTTGACGGAGATCGGGAGAAGGTAACCGAACTGGAGAACAAGATTGCCGCCAAGATGGGCTTTGACAGCTGCATGCCGGTGTCGGGGCAGACCTATTCCCGTAAAGTGGACTCATACGTTCTGCATGTGCTGTCCGACATCGCGCAGAGCGCGTGTAAAATGGCTACCGACCTGCGTCTTCTGGCTCATATGAAGGAATTTGATGAACCTTTCGAGAGCGGCCAGATTGGTTCCTCTGCCATGGCCTACAAGCGCAACCCCATGCGCTGTGAGCGGATGGTCTCCCTGGCCCGCTATGTCATCAATGATGACGGAAATGCCGCCGATACCGCTGCCGCTCAGTGGCTGGAACGGACGCTGGATGATTCCGCTAACCGCCGCCTGGCAATACCCGAAGCATTTCTGGCCATTGACGCCATCCTGACGCTGGCGGTGAATGTCGTCTCGGGCGGTGTGATCTACCCCAAGGTCATGGAGAAGCATCTGCGGGAGGAGCTACCCTTTATCGCAAGCGAGAATATCCTGATGGATGCCGTCAGCCGAGGCGGAGATCGCCAGGAGCTGCATGAGGCCATCCGCCGTGCATCGCAGACCGCCGCTTACCGGGTCAAGGCGGAGGGAAAGGACAACAATCTGTTGGAGCTTCTGATGGCCGACGAGCGGTTTGGCCTGACCGAGGAGAGACTGGAGGAGATTTTGGACATCCGCAAGTTTGTCGGATGCGCTCCGGAGCAGACTGCCGCATTCCTGGAAACCTATATCAGACCGATTCTGGAACAGAATCAAGAGATACTCGGCTATAAGGCCGAGGTCAATGTGTAAGGAGGATACAGAATATGATTACAGCCGTTGTGGGAACCAACTGGGGCGACGAGGGAAAGGGCCGGATGGTCGACCTGCTGAGCAGTCGGTATGACATCGTCGCACGCTATCAGGGTGGGAACAATGCCGGCCATACTGTGGTCAATGAAAGAGGGAAGTTCATCCTGAACCTGCTGCCCTCCGGCATACTGCGTCGGGAGACGGTCAATGTTATGGGCCCGGGTATGGTCATCGACCTGGAACACCTGACTGGAGAGA
>CAZQAI010000111.1:0-5553 GCA_964591305.1 uncultured Clostridium sp. | reverse complement strand
GCCACTCACGGAAGGTCTTCCCGGCGCCGGAGATGGCCTGGTAGGTAGTCGCAACCACTAGGGATGGCTTGAAGGGAAGAAGGGGTGTCAGGGCCGGTACATAGGATTGAATGGAGCAGTTGGGCTTGACGGCCACAAAGCCCCGCCGGGTGCCAAGCCGTGTCCTTTGATGCTCGATGACGGCCAGGTGCTCCGGGTTGATCTCCGGGATGACCATGGGGACATCCGGTGTCCAGCGGTTGGCGCTGTTGTTGGACACCACGGGAATTTCGGCCCTGGCGTATGCTTCCTCCAGCGCACGGATTTCATCCTTCTTCATGTCTACAGCACAGAAGACGAAGGAGCAGCGTTCCCCCATGGTTTTCACATCGCCGGCATCCACGATGACCATGTCCTTATACTTCTCGGGCATGGGCACCGTCATCTTCCAACGGTCACCTACCGCCTCGGCGTAGGTTTTACCGGCCGAGCGGGGGGAAGCAGCCAGCGCCGCTACCTCAAAGTAGGGATGATGCTCCAGCAGTGTCAGAAAACGCTGACCCACCATACCGGTGGCGCCTACCACGCCAACCTTCATTTTCTCTCTGACAACGAAATTTTCCATATTCATAACCATGTCCTTTCTCCTATGGCGTATGGCGGAAGCCTGAAGCAGTTCCGGTTTGCTGAAATGCTTATCCTGCGGATTTCAGTATGCAAGCTTCCTGCCTGAAAGAAGGCATCCGCCTTATCTCAGGCATATGTGTATCCATGCAGATACGCGTATTTCCATTCCATTCCCGCTTGATAACAAAGAATGGACTCCCTTCATTATAGCATATTATGGGGCTTTTTGCAAGCGGTAAAATCAAAAAATGCAAAAATGTTTAGGTGAGGCGTTACAGTTCAGCCGGGGAACGGAGGAACGTCCGGGGGCTTCTTGAAAGAAGCCCCCCGGACCCCCAAAAGAACTTTCAATATATTTATTGTATTGAATGTATCGTGATGACTTTTCCGGAAAACCGGCGTTCATGGCACCCCAAATAACCTAACGCAGTCGCGGGGCCCCTCGCCCCACTCTACAGTGGAAAAGGGAGCGTATGATAGAGGGTGGCTGAACTGTAACGGTGAGGCGAGGATCATAGGGGTGGGGCAAGAACATAAGAGGAGCTTCCGGAGATGCAGTTGCTTGCAGACAAAACCTGCTATACCAAGCTGAACTGTAACGGCTCTGGTTTTATGGTGATAAGAATACATATTTTATTTGCTGCCTTTGATTGACATGATGGCTTTCGTGTGGTATACTATACCGGAAATCAGGTATGGTGCAAAGCCTGTGCCGATGAGACAGGCGGCACAGACGTCCCGGAAAGAGGTAAAAACATGCTGTTCTTTTATATTCGCCATGGAGATCCCATATATGACCCCGATGGCCTGACTCCGCTGGGCTTCAGGCAGGCCGAGGCGTTGGCCCGACGACTGGCCGCATACGGCCTGGATCGTATTTATGTGTCCAGCTCGGAGCGAGCTAAGCTGACCGCCCGCCCTACCAGTGAACTCCTGCATATGACTCCCACCGTGCTGGACTGGGCCAATGAGGGATATGCCTGGAAGGATCTGGCTGTCCCGTGCGGACAAAGGGGCCGATATGACTGGGCGGCCGTCATCCCGGAGTACAAGAAAAAATTCAACTCACCCACCGTCAGAGCCAGGGGACGTGATTGGGCCGAGGATCCGGTCTTTGCCGGCACCCGGTTTGCTGCGGGCATACAGCGTATCCAACATGAGGCTGACAACCTGCTGAACAACCTTGGCTACCGGCATGACTTGGAGAACAACCGATATATTCCGGTTCGACCCAACGGGGATCGGATAGCCTTGTTCGCACATCAGGGTTTTGGATGGGCCTTTCTCTCCTGCGTGCTGGACATTCCGTATCCGCAGTTTTGTACGCATTTTGACATGGGACACAGTGGCATGACCGTGATAGAATTCGGCGACCAGGATGGGGATGCGGTATTTCCCAAAGTGCTGGAGCTGGCCAACGACAGCCACCTGTACCGGGACGGTCTGCCGACCCGGTACCAGAACCGGATCAGCTTCTGAGGGCGGGGTATCCTGCGATCAGATTGACCCGGGAGACAGACCAACTCAAAAAGCCCGCTTCAATCCTTTCATACGGAGGGAGGCGGGCTTTTATGGGTTGCGGATTGTGGGCTATTTGGATTCGGCAAACTCGGCCAGAGCCTCCCTCAGCTCCCGGTACATGTACAGCGACCCTATGCAGAGCAGGGGACGGTTATCCTCTCGGCAGGCGGGGAGCGCATCGGCTAGGGCGGCAGCCACGGTAGGGTAACCGTCCGCTCGAATACCCATAGACTCAAACAAGGCGGCATACCGACCGGCATCCAGGGATCTTCCATGGCCATCGTCAGGACGTACCGCAAAGACTCGGGCGGCCAGGTCTCCCATACGGCGCACCATGTGGGTATAGTCCTTGTCAGCCATGACACCGGTCAGTAGGTTTACCCGTTTGCCGCCAAAACAGGCGAGAGCACTGGCAACTGCCGCGTCAATGCCCTCCGGGTTATGCCCTCCGTCCGATATGACCACCGGGTCACGGCAGAGCAGTTCAAACCGCCCCGGCCAGCGTACCGAGGCCAAGCCATTCCGGATGGCTTTCTCCGGGATGGATATCCCTTGTTGGCGCAGAACATCCACAACAGTCAGGACGGTGGCGGCGTTGTAAGGCTGGTACAGGCCGGCCAGCGGCAGGTGTAGACCCACCCATCGGCCAAAATCGAAGTCCGATCCCATCAGGTCGGAGCGGACATTTCGCAGGAGGCTATCATCCACCTGAACATAGGGAGCTGACACACGGCGTGCCGCTTGTTGTATCACCGAGGCGCAGGAAGCGGGATCCACCGGGACAGCGTCATGTCCGGATGTCCTGCCGACTGGGGCATGATGTCCCCCAAAGACCACCGGAATGCCCGGCTTGATGATACCTGCCTTCTCGGCGGCGATTTTTTCGGGGGTGTCGCCCAGATAGGCCGTATGATCCATGGCGATGCCGGTGATAACAGACACCGCTACCTGCGGGGCTTCTATGAGATTGGTGGAGTCCAGACGGCCACCCATTCCCACTTCAAAAACCACAAAATCACACCCATGGCGGGCGAAACAGATCAACCCGATGGCGGTAATCAGTTCGAATTCAGTGGGGGTGTCTTCCATTGCGTCGGCAAAGGGACGGACAGATTCGGTGATCTCTGCCAGCTCGTCGTCCGGAACCGGCACCCCATCCACCTGAATCCGCTCATTGAAGCGCAGAATGTACGGGGAGGTGAACAACCCCACCCGGTAGCCGGCTGCCCGGAGTATGGCATCCAGCATGGCGCAGGTAGAACCTTTACCGTTGGTGCCGGCCACATGGATGAAGCGTAGCTTGCTCTGCGGGTCACCCAGAGCATGGCACAGAGCCCGGATACGGGCCAAGCCGGGGGCATGCCTAGTCCACGTATTGGAGTGGATGTAGGCAATGGCCTCTTCGGCGCTCATGCCCATGTATGGTCATCTCCCTTATCGGCGGCTGTCCCTTGCTTTTTATCCTGCTTGCCGGGACGAATGGCTGTGACCTGCCCATGGCGGTTGGCCAGACCTGCAATGGGAGGCAGGAGAAACAGAATCAGAGACATAGTGATGGCGGTGCGTGCGCCTGCGGCCAGCAGCCTGCCCGGCAGGATAAGAGGCAGAGCCTTTACGGTATAGCTCATGATGTGTGCGTCCAGATATAGGGCGGCGGTATTAAGGGCGGTCAGGAAAAGCTCAGCAATCAGAACAGTCAGAGCGGTTTGCCATTTTTTCATGCGGTTATGAAACAGCCAGGCGATCAGCCCCGCCAACAGTCCCTGAAGAGCCGGGGGAAGGATCCACAGAAGCGTGGTGGGGGAAACGCCATAGGTTACCATCTGTTCAAGGAAAGCACCTCCCAAACCGATCACGGCGGCGTCAAGAGGACCAAACAGAAAGGCGCAGGCGAGGATGGGAAGGGATGTCAGCGAGATCTCCACCACCGGCAGACGGATGGTGCAGAAGGTACCCAGGACGAAGTACATAGCCATCAGCATGGCATCGGTGGTCAGACGGACGGTCAGGCGGTGCCGACGGGTGGCGGCGGTTGGATTGGATAAATTTGAAGACATAAAAATACCTCCTTTCCCACACCATAGGGCAGGATAGGAGGTATGTGACCGCAAGGGACAGATACGCACCGGACTCTTTGCCGAACGAAGCGGGATGCAAAGCACGAACCGCAGTCCGACCCTGTATGCCAACATATGGCACACAAGTCCGTCTTTCGTCCGGCAAGCAACTCCCCGTCCCGCCGGCACTTGACGCCCGTGCTTTTACTCTTCATAAATTTCGGGACTATTATACTACTCCTGTGCCGCTTTGTCAAGAGAAAAATGCGAAATCCCCGGGACAAAAGTATTTATTTTGTTACAGTTCAGCCAGAAGGAATCCCTCCCCTAGACTCCCTCCGATCTTCAAGAATTCCCAAAATTCATATGTGTTGACGCATTATGCCAACCCCAATAGCACTCTGAATGCCTCGATATACCTCCTGGCGATCTCGTCGGTTCTGCCTTCTGCGAAAATGCGGAGTAGGGGCTCGGTACCCGAGAAGCGGCAGATGACAAAACTGCCATCGGCAAAGTACACTTTGCAACCGTCCTCGTAGCTGACCCGGCGGATGGGTTTTCCAAAGTCGGGCAGACGTTTTTCCAGAAAGATCGTGCGGTTGACGGTCTGTTTCTGATCTACTGTGAAAGACAGGTTGTCCTCCACCATCCGGTAATGGCCATATCGGGCGGTCAGGGTGTCCATGATCTCAGAGGGGGACTTCTCTATGACTGACAGCATCTCCACGAACAGCGAGGCGGCATAAATGGAATCCTTCCCGTGGATATGGCCCCGGACGGTCAAGCCGCCGGAAGATTCGCCGCCCAGCACGGCGTCCACTTCGTCAATCTTGGAAGAAATGTACTTGAAACCAACCGGTACCTCATAGCATACTTCCCCGAAATCCGCCGCCATGACATCCAGCATGTGGGTGGTGGCTAGGTTGCGGACCACCGGGCCGTGCCAGCCTTTGATCTCGTGAAGGTACCAGTACAGCATGACCAGGATCTCATTGGCACTCAAGTATCGGCCGTTGTGATCGATGATACCCAACCGGTCTCCGTCTCCGTCAAAGGCGATTCCCAACTCATAATGCCCGGACAGTACGCGGTTCTGCAGTTCCCCCAGACCCTGCACGGTGGGAGCAGGCAGATTGCCGCCAAAGTGGGCGTCCCGGGTGTTATGGATCATGTCCACCGTACACCGGGCGGTACATAGGATCACCAATAGCGGGTAGGTGCCGGAGCCGTACATGGGATCGAATAAAACCCGTGCTCCATGCGTTCGGATGGCCTGTACATTCAGCACCGACAGGATGTCATCAATAAAGTCATTGAAGGGGTTCTTGCGGTACACGATCAGTCCTTGCTCCACCGCCGGTCCAAAGGG
>CAZQAI010000110.1:0-5557 GCA_964591305.1 uncultured Clostridium sp. | reverse complement strand
CCTCGGTGATACCGGATGTCCATCCCATACACAGCCGCCCTTGGGAAGCCGGACGATCCTCCGTACAGTGCCGGAGCTTGGCGGGTGGGCGGTGAGGTGTCATGGGCGGCAGGGGCAGGCAGGCGGGGTTCCAGCCTGAAAAGGCGTTCTGCCATTGCGTCAAGACAGCTTCCGGTTCTGTACGGCCTACATAGATCACCTCTACACGGGCCTCCCTTCGCCATCGCCGCCAGGTGTCTGTCACCTGAGACGGGGTGATTCCTCCCACATCCTCCGCCTCCCCAAGAAGGGAGAGGGCATACGGCTCCCCCGCATACAGCAGCTCATGATACCGGTTTTCTGCATACATCCGCGGATGGTTGGACTCAGACCGGATGCTGTCACACAGGGCCTGCTTTTCCTTCTCCACCGACTCAGAGCGTAAAAGGCCGTCACTGTCTGTCAACGGATACAAAAGCATCTGTGACAGCACCTCCATGACGCCGCCCAGAATGGACATATGCCGATCGGCCGCGGGTAAAAAGGCCTCCTCCATCATCTCTGCCGCAAAACCCAACACCTGGTTGTCTGCCCAATGAAAGTTTCGCTGACGGAGCATGGCTCCGTACAGGTCATCCAGCATTTGGTTGAGGCAGTTCAGGGAGGGATACCTCTCCGTGCCACGGGATGCAAGGCCGAACAGCAAGGTCATAAGGGGTGTTGTTTCCCTGTCCATAGGAACAACCGTATACACATGCAGGTGAGCCGTCTTGAAACGATCGGTGGTCACGGTGTGCAGCCGGATGGCGTCGGACAGGCAAAAGGTGTGGGAGGGGGGACACAGTCCCGGTGTCGGCTCACTGCTTCTCATGCTTGATGGTGTCCCATATGGCGTCAAGCTGTGTCATTGACAGCTCGTCCATCTGATGTCCTCCGTCCAGAACAGTCTGCTCCACACGAGAAAAACGGTCAATGAACTTGTCGGTGGCATGGTACAGACACTCCTCTGCCTCCACCCCCAGCTTGCGGGCCAGGCTTGTGACAGTCAGGAGCAGATCGCCCATCTCCTCCTCCACAGCGGCCCTGTCTCCCGTGGCGGCGGCGGCCTTGAGCTCCGCCATCTCCTCATCCAGCTTGCTGTACACCTCTCCGGCAGTGCCGAAGTCAAAGCAGGCCGCCTTCTTACCCACCTTTTGTGCCCGCATAAGAGCCGGCTCCATGGGCGGGATCGCCCGTAGCTTATCGGTCATGGTGACCCGCTCTGCCTGCTTTTCCACGCCCTTGAGTTTGTCCCAGTTGGTCAGCACCTCAGCGCTGTTCTCCACGTGGGTGTGGCCGAACACATGAGGGTGACGGTAGATCAGCTTCTCACATATGTCATTGGCTACATCATGGATGTCAAACCGACCTGCCTCATCCTCGATGCGGGCATGGAAGACCACCTGCAGCAGGACATCTCCCAGTTCCTCACGCAGGTGGGGAGAATCCTCCCGGTCAATGGCCTCAATCGCTTCATAGGTTTCTTCAATAAAATCACGGCGGATGCTCTTGTGTGTCTGCTCCCTGTCCCAGGGACAGCCGCCCTCTTCCCGCAGAAGGGCCATGATGGTCACAAGATCATCAAAGGTGTACTCCCCGGACTGTTTGTCAAGGAGACGGGTGATGGTTTCCTCCCTGCCAGGGAGATTCTGTGCGTTTTGCGTCTTCATGTAACATACCATTCCTTTCTGCAGATGCAGAGGTTTTGTGCCGGTAGGGCGGATTCGGAGAGTCCACGGTACCATGCCCCTGTATTTTCAATCTTGTTTACGGATTGCTTTTTTCCCTCTTCTGAAGGCATGCTGTCTGTTCTGTCCCTCTTTGACCAGCCAAACGCCTCCCAGTCCCGCCGCATAGAGACATATCACCAAAGCGATGCGGATCACCGTGCCTACCGGTATGGAGACATGCCAGCCCGCATGACGGACGAGAGTCTGTGAAAGCCAAATGGAGCACACCGCTAAGGCCGACGGCAGCAAGCATAAGGCAGCCGCCTCCCCGGGAGCGGGCAGCATATCCCGTGCATAACGGGTCAGGAACAAGCCATTGACTATGAGGATGACCGTGTCGCAGACCAAAGAGCTGAGCGGGGCGCCCATCAGTCCCAAGGACGGAACACCCAGCAGAAAGTATGCCAGCACGGTCTTGCAGCCGGTGCCGATCAGCATGGATACCACCGGACATCCGGCGTGTCCTGCGGCCTGAAGCATGGCACCCGTGACCGTAATCAGGCAGGAAGCCGGCACGGCCAGACCTAATACTCTCAGCCAGGGGGTGGCCAGGGCTGCCGCCTCCGGCTGACTGCGGAACAGCAGAGAGAGTATATCTCCGGAGAACACACACAGTCCCAGCCCGGCAGGTATAGCCAGCCACAGCGTCATCCGCAAGGCAGACACGGCGGTTCGCCGCACCTCCTCCCCGGCCAATTCAGCGTCCGCCTCGGTGTCAGGCCCATGAACGGACGCTCTCTGCCTGGCCAAGGCGGTCGACAAGGCAGGTACAGCCGACATGGCGACCGAGGTGGTCAGGGAAGGCAGAATGTTGAACACCGGCACAGCCAGGGTGGAGTAGGTGCCATACAGGGCATTAGCCTCCCCGGTGGAAAGACCGGCATCCTGCATCCGGCGCAGGATGAGAGCCAGATCCACGCACTTGGTCAGACTGATGACACCGGCACTGATTGTGACCGGCACAGCGGTGGCCAGCAGGCTGCGTAATATCCGCCTCCTGCCCGGCACCGTCTCAGAAGCTGATGCTGACAGAGCAGGCAGACGGCAGCTACCGGCATCGGTCAGGCGTTTGTGCACAGCCAGGTACAGCACGGATACCGCCGTACCCACCGTCAGTCCCAGGACAGCCCAGGCGGCGGTGGTAGGCAGGTCTGCCCCCCGGGCCTTGGCCCAGGTGGCAAACAGCAGACCCAGGAGCAGTTTACCCAGAGCTTCCATGACCTGAGAAACGGCAGTGGGCGTCATGTTCCGTTTGCCCTGAAAATACCCACGGAAGGCACCGGACAGGCAGATCAGAAACACAGTGGGCGAAATAGCACGCAGACAAGCCGCTGCCTGTGGATTTCCCAGTCCGCTACACAAAGGTTCGGCCAATATCCACAATGCCGCGCTCCCCACAGCCCCTAGGCAGATGAACAGGCCAAGAGACACCCGGAATATCCGCCGGACAGTCAAGGGTCGGGTATGTGCAGGCTGACCGACATGCGAAGGCGTCTGTCCACCCGGCGTGTTCCCGCCCCCGGCAATCAGCACCGACATGGCCACCGGCAGTCCGGCAGTGGACAGCACGCAAAGCAGGGCATACACCTCGTATGCCGTATTGAAATACCCCATGCCCTCACTGCCCAGCGTGTTCAGCATGGGAATGCGGTAAAGGAGGCCGATGACCTTGACCGCCAGAGCCGACAGAGTCAGGATGCTCACGCCGGACAGAAAGTGATTCTTACCCGGGTTTATGTGGGTATCGTTCCTGCCCTGGCTTTCGTCTCGCTTATCCGGTCTGCTGATCGATTGGTCGGATGATCCTGGTGCGGCCGCACCGTGGGAATATGCCATACACTCACCTCATGCCACCTATGGATGGGCCGCTCGGGCTACCGTCAGCACATAGCGGCCTTCGGTTTATGATATGAGGTCAGTCGTCACAACATGCCGGAATAAACTCCCGATACAGAGAGTTTTCCGGCAGCCAGGAAGAGGGGATTCCCTCAATACCCTGCAGACTGCGTACAATATCCTCGGCCGTCTCGGTGTTGCTTGCCTGAACCGTATACATCCTGAGAAGCCGACGTAAATGGGGTGCCAGCATGTGCACTTCATACCCCATGGTGGAGTCAATCAAAAAGTCACAGTCCCCCGCATAAGGAAAGATGGAGGCCTCCTCATTGGCCCGCACGGTACGCCAGAGTGACAGGGTGAGCTCGGGCGGGGAGCCGCGGGTAGCCTCATCCCGCACCAGACGCCGCATCAGGCGTAGACGGTGAGGCGTGAAGGTCTCCTTCCCCACCGTCATACTGCGCATGGCCGTAATGAACACGCTGCGGAAATGCACCCCCGTGAAACGGGCTGTCACCTGGGGATACAGCGTCTGAATACCCTCAAAGAGAAACAGGGGACGCACACCCGGCGGCACCTCCAGAGTTCGCCGTGCCACACGGGTGCCGCTTATAAAATCGTATACAGGAAGCTCCGCACGTCCCCGGTTCAACAGGTCATGTACACAGGTATCCAATGTATCCATATCCAGTGTGTCAGCAGAATCATAGTCGAGATCGCCCCCTCTGTCTGCCGCCCGTCGGTGGAGACTCTCTCTGTCAATATAGAAATCATCCAAGGAAATGGGGTAAACCACCCGTCCGGTCTGCTCCAGGACGGCCGTCAGCTTGCGGGCTGCGGTGGTCTTTCCGGAGCAGGAGGGGCCGGACAACCGAAGCACACTGACATCCGCCATGCCGCACACACGGCTGACGTCAGCCGATAGATCGGTCAGGCGTTGCTCAAAATCGGCCTCACAAGCTGACAGCCACGCCCGGGCGGCTGTCTCATTTTCAAACACGGGAGGAGCGAACAGCGGGGTCAGTTGGTTCAATATATCCACGTATTCACTTCCTTTCTATGTGTATGGAACCTCGGGAACAGGCCCGTTTCGCAGGTTCCTACAAAATGTGTCTCTCCCGGTAGAATGCTTCAATACGCTGCATTTTATCCCGCATGGCGTCCTCTCCTGCAGTATCCAGGTATTCATAGGGATACTTAGGATTGAACAGCCGGTTGATATAGCGGGCGGAGCCATCCTCCGGGAAGTAGTCCACCATTTTGGTGACGGCACCGGCCCCCACAGCAAAAATGGAATGCACCTCTTCCATCATGTATATATTGTACAGTCCCTCATAACCCGGCAGGGAGAAACCCACATTCTCAAAGTTGCCCACTGTATTTTTCTGACGATACATATAATATGGCTGATACCCTTCATGGATGCACTGAATCTGTGAATAATCCACGCATTTTCCGGTATCTCCCCCTTGCGCCGAATAGATGTCAGCCCCGGATCGCCGTAGCTCGGCGGAACGCTTGACGCAAAAGGTATGCACCGTGATATTCTCAGGGCGTAGACGGATGATCTGATCGAAGGAGGCAGAGAAGGTGGAAAATTTATCCCCCGGCAGGCCGGCGATCAGATCGGTATTGATGACCGGAATCCCCGAAGCCCGGGCCATCTCAAAGGCCCGGTAGAACATGTCAGTATCATGAGCCCGGCCGATGTTGCGCAAAACTTCATCACAAAGAATCTGGGGATTGACGCTGATACGCCCCACCCCCATCTCCCGGGCAACAGCCAACTTGTCCTGGTCGATGGTATCCGGACGTCCGGCCTCCAGCGTGTACTCCTCCAGGGTGCGGACATCCGTCATGTGCTCCACAGCGCCGAGCAGCTTGCGTAGTTGGTCTGCAGACAGGATGGTGGGCGTCCCGCCCCCGATGTATACAGTGCGTAAACGCAGACCCAGCCGATCTATAAGGACAAA